>NZ_CBFHHE010000008.1:0-90243 GCF_965655635.1 Nereida sp. | reverse complement strand
GTACTGGGGCTGTATTGAAGACCACCCCTGCCTGCATTTTGAAGTCTGCTATTATCAAGCGATCGACTACGCGATCAAACACGGCCTCAGCCGCGTTGAGGCAGGCGCGCAGGGATCACACAAACTGGCGCGCGGCTACATGCCTGTGACCACCAACAGCCTGCACTGGATCGCCGATGAAAGTTTCAGCACAGCAATCGCTGATTATCTTCAAGCCGAGCGGGCCGCAGTCGATGATGAAATTGAAATCATGACCGCCTACGGGCCGTTCAAGAAATCCCAGCACGAGGAGCAAGAATGAGCACCCCAATTTCACGCGAAGATTTGCAAATCTTACAAGAAGCAGGATGGACACATGATCAGACGCGCGATGCGATAAGCAAATCGTTCCAATTCACGAACTTCGTTGAGGCCTTTGCTTTCATGACGAAAACCGCTATCTGGGCCGAGAAGTTGAACCATCACCCTGAATGGTCAAATGTGTACAAGACCGTTGATGTTAATTTAACGACCCACGACATAAACGGGCTGTCCCACCTAGACGTCAAACTGGCGCAGAAAATGGACGCGCTCGCGAAAGGCTAGAATGGAATACCTGACGAAGATTTTGCAGACCGAAATCTATAACGGCAATTCAGTCGCCGATTACCTTACGCTTGATTTCCTTGTCTCGGTCCTTGGCACAACCGTATCGGCGGTTGTCATCCTTGTGCTTGGCTTCATGATTTCAGGTGCGGCGCAAAAGCGGATCAAACGCCTATCTGAAATCCACGCACGCCTTGATGCGACCCTGTTCGATTTCCTGAGTAACATTGCACGCTATGTTATTCTGGGCTTCACACTGCTGTTCTTGCTCAACACTGTGGGCATTCAAACCACGTCGATTGTTGCGGTTGTTGGTGCAGCCGGTCTGGCGATTGGTCTGGCGCTTCAAGGTACGCTGTCCAATGTGGCCGCTGGCGTGATGATCATCTTTTTCCGACCCGTCAAACTTGGCGATTTCGTAGCGGTTAACAACGTCATGGGTACGATCAAGGCGATCAACCTCAACTTCATTGAGCTGGCTGACCTGAGTAATGTCAAAGTCATCATCCCGAACGCAGAAGTGTGGGGGAACACCATCCACAACTACTCGGCCAACAACACACGGCGGGCAGAGTGGACGTTTAGCGTGGGCTACGGGGCAAATCTGGCGGACGCACAGCGGATCATCACTGACACGATTATGGCCGATCCGCGTTCATTCCGCGATCCAGAGCCGTTTATCCAAGTAAACAATCTTGGGGACAGCAGCGTCGACTTTTTGGTCCGCGTCTGGTGCTCGGCTGATGAATACTTTGCCTACCAAGCGGATATGAAACGCGCTGTCAAAGAAGCACTTGATGCGGGCAAGATCGATATTCCGTTCCCGACCCGCACCATCGTCAACGTCAGCGATTAAGCCATCGAATCAAGCAAGCCTTCGCCCGCAGAAATTTCACATTCACCGGGCGAGGCTTCAGCGTTCAGGATGACAACTTTACCGTCCTCCACCAACATCGCGTACCGCTTTGAGCGCGCCAAAAGGCCTACGGGCGGGGCATCAAAATCCATTCCCAATGCCTTGGTGAAAGTTGATTCCGCATCAGACAGCATTGTAAGGCCTGCATCGGCGGCACCCGTTGTCTCGCCCCATGCCTTCATCACGAATGGGTCGTTTACAGACACACAAATGATTTCATCAACGCCTTTTGCATCAAATTGCGCTTTTGTGCGGATAAAGCTGGGCACGTGCGCAGAGTGGCACGTAGACGTGTAGGCGCCAGGAACCGCAAAAAAGACAACTTTGCGACCAGCTGTCAGGGTGGCTGTTGTCACCTCTTCTGGGCCGTTTTCACCCAAACGAACAAACGTGGCTTCGGGAAGGGTATCGCCAACTGAAATGGTCAAGAATTATCTCGCTTCATTGATTGATATAACTGGCTTAACTATAGCCGCAAAGAATGGTTCGGCCAGCGGGGGCGCAAAAGAAATGGAACATATCGTTGTAATTGGCGCGGGACAGGCAGGCGCGTCACTGGTTGCCAAATTGCGGATGCTAAAATTTGAAGGTCAGATCACCTTGATCGGCGAAGAACCCGTGCCCCCATACCAAAGGCCTCCGCTTTCAAAGGCGTACCTGCTTGGCGATATGACCAAAGAGCGTCTCTATCTGCGGCCTACTGATTACTATGACGAGCAGAACATCACGTTGCGTCTAAATGCACGAGTTGAGCGGATTGATACCGCTAGCCGCGAAGTTCATGTGGCAGATGAGGTGATTGCCTACGACCAATTGGTCTTTGCGACAGGTTCAACGCCACGCAAACTTCCCGCGCAAATCGGCGGGGCACTTGATGGGGTATTCACAGTGCGTGATCTGGCGGACGTGGACGCAATAGCCGGTCCCATCAACAAAGGCGGTCATGTGTTGATCGTTGGTGGGGGCTACATTGGGCTTGAGGCCGCTGCTGTTGCCGCGAAAAAAGGGCTCAAGATTACGCTAGTCGAAATGAACGAACGTATTTTGCAGCGTGTCGCCTGTGCCGAAACCTCTACCTATTTCCGTGCGCTGCACAAAGAAAACGGTGTAGACTTGCGCGAAGGTGTGGGCCTGGATCATCTGATTGGTGAGGGGCACGTGAGCGGCGCTAAGCTGACGGATGGCAGCACTTTGGATGTAGATTTTGTCATCGTTGGCGTCGGTATTGCACCTGCTGATAATCTAGCAAAAGACGCAGGCCTCAAAATTGAGAACGGCATTTGGACGGACACATTTGGCCAGACTTCTGTGCCTAACATCTGGGCCGCGGGTGATTGCGCAAGCTTTTCATGGCGAGACGCGCAGATACGCCTTGAAAGCGTGCAGAATGCCATTGATCAGGCAGAATTGGTTGCTGAAAACATTCTGGGCGCACAGAAAGCCTATGACCCAAAGCCGTGGTTTTGGTCCGATCAATACGACATCAAACTACAGATTGCAGGCCTGAATACCGGCTTTGACCAAATCGCAGTGCGCAATACGGACGGCGGCCTCAGCCACTGGTACTATGCGGGAGAAACGCTCTTGGCCGTTGACGCGATGAATGACCCACGGGCTTTTATGGTCGCCAAAAGACTGATTGAGGCCGGTAAATCACCAGCCGCTGATGTCGTAAGTAATCCTGAAACAGAATTGAAAGACCTGCTGCGCGCATGAGGATTATCGGCGGCAAGAACCGTGGCATTCGCTTGGCTGAAGTTGGCAAAGGGGACGCCGCCAACCACCTTAGGCCAACCACCGACCGCGTTCGCGAGACGTTGTTCAACATCTTGAACAACCACATCGATTTTGAAAACCACATCGTGCTAGATCTGTTCGCCGGCACTGGCGCGCTTGGTCTTGAGGCGCTATCGCGCGGCGCGAAAGAGTGTCTGTTCGTGGATGACGGGCGCGCTGCCCAAAAGCTTTTGTCCCAGAATATTGAACGCTGTGAGGCGGCCGCCAAAGTTATCAGCCAAGATGCAACGCGCGTCGTTTTACCCGTGGGCTTCGAGGCGTCATTGGTCTTTTTGGACCCGCCCTACGGCAAAGATCTTGTAGGAAAAACTTTGCGCCACATCGCGGCACATATTGAAGAAGACGCGCTCATCGTATGTGAAGACAACTGCCCCATTGCGCCGCCTGATGGGTTCAAGCTTCGCGACCAACGCCAATTCGGCGGAACGTGGATTACGCTCTTGGACGCGCCTTAGCTGTAGGTTGGGTGGAAGAGCGACTTCGGGCTTTGCGTGAAGATATCCGCACCATCTGCCGTGATCCCGATCGAGTGTTCAAACTGCGCTGACAAAGATTTATCCCGCGTCACGGCGGTCCAATCATCAGCAAGCACTTTGGTCTCAAGCCGGCCTAAGTTCACCATCGGCTCAATAGTGAAAAACATCCCCTCTTCAAGCACAGCGCCGCGTCCCTCACGGCCATAGTGCAGCACATTGGGCGGGGCATGAAACACGCGTCCCAGGCCGTGTCCACAAAAGTCACGAACCACCGACATACGCTGCGCCTCTACGTAACTTTGGATCGCGTAGCCAATATCCCCAAAGGTGTTACCGGGCTTTGCTGCCTCAATCCCCAACATCAACGCATCATGGGTTACTTGGATCAAGCGTTCGGCCTTGCGGGGCAGTTTGCCTGCCACATACATCCGGCTCGTATCACCATACCAACCATCTACAATGACCGTCACATCGATGTTCAGGATATCACCGTCTTTCAGCTTTTTATCACCGGGGATGCCGTGGCAAACCACATGGTTCACGCTGATACAGCTAGCGTGTTGGTACCCGCGATACCCGATGGTCGCTGAAATTGCGCCCGCGTCCTCAACCATCTGCGTAATGATCCGGTCAATCTCGCCCGTGGTTTGACCCACAAAAACGTGATCCACCATTGCGTCCAAAATCTCGGCCGCCAGCTTACCGGCCACATACATGCCCGCGTGATCATCGGGGTGGTAAATGTGGATGCCGTCTTTGGTCACACGCGTATGCTTTGGATCGTTCATCAACTGGGCCTTTTCATCAATTCGAAGGGGTTCTAAGTCGCTTGCGGTGATTTGTCGATGGGCAGCGCTTTGCCAAGAGCAATGTCCGTAGGCGAGATACGCGTGTCAAAGCAAAACACCTCAACGCCCGCCTCCCGAGCGGCATCAAAAGCGCGGGCATATTTGGGATCAATATCACCCGCCAGCCCAAACTCATCACAATCCATCCGGCTTACCAAATACAACATAACCGCACGATGCCCGCTTTTCACCATCTGCTCTAGATCAGCCAGATGTTTGGCCCCGCGGGTGGTTACACTGTCTGGAAACACTGCACGGCGTCCGCGCTTCATGGTGACGCTTTTCACCTCAACATAAGTATCACCTGCGGACCCACGTAGAAGGAAATCAATGCGGCTGTTCTCACTGTATTTTTGCTCTGGCAACACAGCATCATAAGGCAGCAATTCGTCGATCAACCGCGCCTCAAGCGCCTTCTGAATAATACGGTTAGGCAGCGACGTGTCGATGTTCACGCACTGCCCTTCAACTTCCACAAGCCGCCAGCCATATTTCAGCTTTTTCTTGGTTTCATCATTAGGCTCAAGCCAACAGATCGCCCCCTCATCCTTCAGGCCAGTCATGGCCCCGGGATTGGGACAGTGGGCACGAACGACCTCACCATTTTCGAGCCGCATGTCCGATAAAAAGCGGTTATACCGCCGGATAAGCGTTGCGGGGATCAGTTGGGTTTGAAAGCGCATGATGGCTGGCCTATAGAATTACAAAACACATGATAAGGAACCACGCGACATGAGCAATCCAACAGCAGCTATGCTAGTGATCGGCGATGAAATTTTGTCAGGTCGCACGCGTGATGCCAACATGCACCACCTTGCCGGACAACTGACAGAAGCTGGCATTGATCTACGCGAAGTGCGCGTTGTAAGCGATGATGCACCCGCAATTATTAGCGCCGTAAAGGCGCTTTCGGCAGCCTATGATACTGTCTTCACCAGTGGCGGTATCGGCCCAACCCACGACGATATCACAGCCGATTGCATCGCAGCCGCGTTCGATGACCATATTGATGTGCGCGATGATGCCCGCGCTTTGCTGGCCGCTCATTATGCAAAAACAGGCTCCGAGTTAAACGAAGCGCGCCTCCGCATGGCCCGTATTCCAGACAGCGCGACTTTGATTGATAACCCAGTTTCTGTCGCTCCGGGCTTCACGATCCAGAATGTCCACGTCATGGCAGGTGTCCCATCCGTATTCCAAGCAATGGTTGCGACCGTCTTGCCCACGTTAACAGGTGGCGCGCCGCTTATGTCGCGCACACTGCGCATTGATCGCGGGGAAGGTGACATTGCTGGACCGCTAGGCGCGCTTGCAGCCGATTTCTCTGACCTGTCCATTGGCTCATATCCGTTCCAGAAAGACGGAAAATTCGGTGCAAATATTGTGATGCGCGGCACGGATGAGGCACGATTGGAAACTGCACTAAGCCAACTAGAAGTACTTTTTGCCGAATGAATTCCGATGCGCTTTATGCTGCCATTGATGTGACTTGGCCCTCTGAAACAGTCACGCCCGACGGGCCATGGGTGCACCGTAAAGCGGTGGGTGCCGGAAGCCGGTTGAACGCGACTACCTTAAAGTTAACCAGTGGGAGCGTGCCGGATGACATACCTGATCGCCCGTTGTTTATGGTGCGCGGGGACCAAAGCGCGCTGAACACAGCCCTTGAGAACCGCGGCTATGCAGTAAAGGATCCTGTCACGGCCTACGTGATCAACGTTGAAAAAATCGCCCAAGCATCAGGTCCAACGCGGGTTTTTACCGGATGGCCGGAATTGGCCGTGATGGCGGAAGTTTGGGCAACTGGCGGCATTGGACCAGAACGTATTGCGTCAATGGAACGAGTTAAAACAACCAAGGCGGGATTTCTGTGCCGCGCCAATGACCGCGCAGCCGGTGTCGCATTTGCAGCAATAGACCGGGAGTTGGCCATGCTGCACGCCCTTGAAGTGCTGGCCCACGCACGCCGTACCAACGTTGCCACAGATATTTTAAAGCACGCCGCATATTGGGCCGCCGAAAACGGAGCACGCCACTTGGCTGTATTGGTGACAACCGCAAATGCCGGCGCAAACGCTCTTTACCAAAACTTGGGCTTTGAAAAAGGCGTTGGGTACCACTACCGCATCCGAGGCGCCGTATGATTTACCGAGTTTTTCTTGTCCTATTTCTGTTGCCTACACTTGCCAGCGCAGCAACACTGTCTGTCCCCTCGAATGCTGTTCAGACCGCACAAAACACAGCGGCAGATAGCGAACTCAGGCTGGTTGATGCACCCATAAATGGCGCCAGTGACCCAAGTGGGCCAGTTATTGAGGGAACAGTAACCACGCGTGCTTGGCGCATCGATGCCTCAGGGCTGACACCTAAACAAATGACAACGCCATTGGTTCAGCAACTGGCAGAGCAAGGGTTCAGTACCATATTTGAATGCAGCGCAGCCCAATGTGGGGGCTTTGATTTTCGCTTCGCACTTGATGTAATCTCCGCGCCCGCGATGTTCGTTGACTTAGGTAGCTACCGTTTTGTGAGCCTTCGCAACGGTGATATGGGCGTGACAATACTCGCAAGTGCAGCCCAATCGACGGCGTTCATCCAAATTGCACAAGTCAGCGAAGATGAGTTGATCGAAACTGAGGCCACAGCAAACACAGTCACGGGAGATCCCGCCACTGCCAGCTTGGGCAAAACCACTGCACCCCTTGCGCAGCGATTGAAAATTCATGGGTTTGCTGAACTACACGGGCTATCATTTATGACAGGCTCTGCCAAGTTGACGGACCCGCGCGCGCCCGTGCTTGGGGCCTTGGCCGACTATCTACGCGCGCACCCTAATCAGCAAATTGCGCTTGTTGGGCACACAGACAGCCAAGGCGCGTTGAACGGCAACATTGCGCTATCCAAAAAGCGCGCAGAAGCTGTGTTGGAGACGTTGGTGTCCGATTTTAACGTACCACGGGCACAAATGGACGCGCAGGGCATGGGATATCTTAGTCCGATCGCCTCAAACCTGACAGCGCAAGGTCGTGAAGCAAACAGGCGTGTGGAAGTTATCGTGACATCAACCCAGTAGCGCCTCAGAAAACGGTGCTACTTACCACTGGTTTGGGCCTTGTTCAGCAAACGCATGGGCCAGAAAATCAATGAAAGTGCGTACTTTTGGTTGGGTAAACCGACCCGGTGGATAAACTGCATAGATACCCTGCGTCTCGCCCGGAAGGTCGGGAATTGCTTCTTCAACCAAACCAGCGGCTTCTGCCTCAGCGTACAAAAAGCTAGGCAAATATGCGATGCCAAGCCCACTAATCGCGGCGTTCAAAAGCGATTGTCCATCATTGACCGTAAGCCATCCTGCCGTACCAACTTGGCGCTTTTCACACGAAGGTGCTGTCAGCTTCCATACATTGCCCGAGGCTTGGTTGGAATAATGCAGCAACTTATGGTCGTTCAAATCATCAATCTTGGCGGGCCGACCGTGCTTGGCCAGATATTGCGGTGACGCGATCATCCGCTTTGACGTTTCGGTCAGCTTGCGCGCGCGTAATGTGCTGTCTTCAAGCTCTCCGATCCGAACGGCCATATCAAAACCCTCAGATATCAATTCAACGTAGCGATTGTTCAGAACCATATTGACAGTGATATCGGGAAACTCGGACAGGAAATCCCCAAGGACCGGCGACAAGTGGTTCACCCCAAAATCTGTCGCAACACTGATGCGCAACAAGCCAGAAGGGGCCGACTGCATTGACGTCACCATCGAGTCTGCCTCGCCAGCATCATTCAACACACGGCGCGCACGATCATAATAGGCCAGCCCGATTTCCGTAGGGCTGACGCGACGTGTCGTTCTGCTGAGCAAACGCGCACCAAGGCGCGCCTCCAGCAGATGAGACATGCTTTGAGACCGCAGACTTTGAAATACCCATTTTCTTGGCGGCATCTGTAAAACCGCCCTGATCCACAACCGTGGCAAAGGCTTCCATTTCAGTAAGACGATCCATACGATCAACCTCAACAATCATTTCGTTGAGGTCGGGTATGGGGTCGAAATCAGGCCGAATTGGGACAGCAACCCGACAATAGCGCGGTAATTACAACACCGTTTCAAGGCGGGAAACAGTGGCGTATTCTTACAGAGTCATAGCCAATCGGGTGCCTTGATCGATGGCGCGTTTGGCGTCCAACTCTGCGGCGACGTCCGCGCCGCCAATCACGTGACACTGTTTGCCCATGGCCGTCAGTTGATCTGCCAAGCTTCGTTTTGGCAACTGACCGGCGCACAACACAATCGTATCAACGGCCAAAACCTCGGGCTTAGTGCGATCAGGACCGTAACTTATGTGCAAGCCTTCGGACGTGATCTGCTCATAGTTCACACCCGCAATCATCTTCACGCCCTTCATCTTGAGCGCCGCGCGGTGGATCCAACCAGTTGTTTTGCCAAGCCGTTTGCCAACTTTTTCTGCTTTGCGTTGCAACAGGGTGATTTCACGCGCACTCGCTTTTGGCGCCGGACCTGTCGGGGCAAGCCCGCCGCGGGTCTGCGATGGATCACCAACCCCCCACTCTGCTTTCCACGCTTCCAGATCGACCGTCGACGACGTACCGTCATGGGAAAGCGTTTCAGCCACATCAAACCCGATACCGCCCGCGCCGATGATTGCGACCCTATCGCCAACTACCGCCCCGCCGCGCAGCACATCAATGTAGCTCACGACGTTTGGCGCGTCTTGTCCGGCGATCTGCGGATCACGGGGCGTCACGCCTGTCGCAACAATTACATGGTCAAAATCTGACAGCGCAGATGCATCCACCTGCGCACCAAGGCGCACATGCACGCCGGTGTGGGCAAGCATGGCACGGTACCAATCCACAAGCCCCCAGAACTCTTCCTTGCCCGGCACTTGCTTAGCCATGTTAAGCTGCCCACCGACCTCGCTTTGTGCATCAAAAAGCGTCACCTCATGACCACGCTGAGCCGCAGTAATCGCAGCAGACATCCCCGCCGGTCCTGCCCCAACAACGGCGACACGTTCAGCAACCTCTGCCGGCTTCATCGGTAGCTCGGTTTCATAACAGGCGCGTGGATTCAACAGACAGCTGCTCAACTTCCCGCCAAACGTGTGATCAAGGCACGCCTGATTACAACCAATGCAAGGCGCGATCTGCTCAGACTTTCCTTCCATCGCTTTGCGAACAAATTGGCTGTCAGCCAAAAACGGACGGGCCATGCTGACCATATTGGCGGCGCCCCTTTCAAGGATACTTTCAGCAACATTGGGCGTATTAATCCGGTTCGACGTAATGACAGGAATTTGCACACTGCCCATGAGCTTTTCAGTGACCCAGCTGAAAGCCGCGCGCGGAACAGACGTGGCAATGGTAGGGATACGTGTTTCGTGCCAGCCGATGCCTGTGTTCAAGATGGTGGCACCTGCCGCTTCAACAGCTTTGGCCAGCATCACAACCTCATCCCACGTTGAGCCGTTAGGGATGAGATCAATCATCGACAACCGGTAGATCAGAATGAAATCAGGTCCAACAGCCTCACGCGTGCGGCGCACCACCTCAACGGGCAAGCGCATGCGGTTTTCATAACTGCCGCCCCATTCATCTGTGCGGCGATTTGTGTGTGTGACCAAGAACTGGTTCAGAAAATACCCCTCCGACCCCATGATCTCAACGCCGTCATACCCCGCTTGCCGTGCGCGCGTTGCAGCCGTCACGATATCACTGATCTGTTTTTCGATACCCTCCGCATCCAGCTCTTTGGGCGCAAAAGGCGAAATAGGCGACTTTACCGCAGACGGGCCAACGCATTCCGGCGAATAAGCATAACGACCCGCATGCAGAATTTGCATCGCAATTTTACCGCCCCCATCATGAACGCGGTCTGTGACGATCTTGTGATTGGCGATGTCATCATCATTGAAAAGACCCGCTGCACCGGGAAACACACCGCCTTCGCGGTTGGGTGCCATACCGCCAGTCACCATCAAACCAACTTCGCCACGCGCGCGCTCTGCGTAAAACTCCGCAACGCGGTTCCAATCTTTGGTTTCTTCAAGGCCAGTATGCATCGACCCCATCAGCACGCGATTTTTCAGCGTGGTAAAACCCAGATCAAGCGGAGCCAACAAATGCGGATAGGTGCTCATAGTACGGATGCCTCTCTTTACGTGCATGTCAACCATACATTCGCGGCCCCGCCTGTCACCCCCGACGTGGCGTTAGGGGCAATGTGCCACCCTGCGGTGCTACTGCGTTTCCACACAGTGGCGGCGAAACGCCTGCTTCAACAAATCTAACTCCGCACGCAGCAAATCCATTTCCGCGCGAATATCCTCAGCTAAGGCATCACCTGCCATGACAGTTATCCGCCCTAGAATATTGCCAGCAGCACCATCGGTGATCAGTGCCGTATGCACGCCATCAGACATCATTTGATGGGGTAATGAAATGCGCAGCGCATATTCACCCGCTGTTTGCGTGGGCTGCAACTGCACGTCCTTAATTGGACGCTGCAGATACGTTATCTCAACTACCGGCTCTGCATCATCGGCCCACAAAAGCCCTTCCCACACAGCGCCTTGCAAATGGGTCTTGGTAAGTTTCATTTTCGACATATCAAAATACTCCGTCCCTCACCCCATCAAAACTCAGCGCGCGGTTGGCGGCTAAACGTCAAGTCGCGCATAACAATTTCGTTCATTTGGGGATCTTCAAAAATGAGATCGACCCACATTCTTTCCACCCTCTTTTCATTCATCTTGGTATATGCCAGATCAAATTCGACGAATATGTCAGAGCCGTTCAGGGGCAACTCGCGTACAATCTGATCCGTGTTTGGCCCATGCTTGATGTTGAGGCGCGCGAATATCTCAAGCGGTTTCTCCATCTCAAATTGGGCATCCATCCGAATGATATGCCGCCGCCTTAGGCCAACAACACTGGCTTTCGGTAGATCAACCACCATGGACAAAAAGCTGCCGTCAAAGTGAAATACATCAAGGCGCAACCCGTAGGGCGACAAATCCGTTGCACGCTGGTTTCGCAACTGCCGAACGGCCAGCTCTGACGTGACGCAGTCATGGAAAATCGTCGCCTCATTGCCAAAACGGGTTTTGTTTTGCACCGCTGCAATGCCGCTACGCGGCTGCGGGCCGCGCCATATTTCTGGGCGCCATGACCAATCACTATCGGGGGGGACTTGCATGGCCTGCGCGCCAGTCAACGGAAGCGCCAACCGGCCATCCGCCACAAACGCGAACTGATCCAAATGGCGTTTCAACTCACGCGCAGTTTGCCGTTGCGCGCGCAGAGCAGACAGCGGGGCATCTGCCGCAGATACAGCAGCCTCGCGCCATTTGCACAAGATACGGCGGTTTAATGCTGCATTCCAAAGTGAGGCCGATAGTTTCACTAGTTATTCCCAAAATAAACTGATTACTGGTTACCCGAAAACCGTAAACGAAATCCCACCAAGCGCGAAGCCCGCAACGCGAATTTTTTTTGCTGCCTAGAACTGCTGTGGCACCTTACGGGTTGGCCTCTTTCATGCGCTTTACGAAACGCTGTAAGACGCGCAATCCATCAGCTTCGGACAATTTATTTTTGCCATATCCCCCAACAGTAACGACCACCGATTGCCCGCCCACAACGCTCAAGGCGCGCCAATGCTCGGTGTAGCCGCGGCCAAACGGGGTGGTGCTTATGTCTTTGATGCGCACGTAAAGCGCCTCAGACTGGGGCAAAATACCCAACACATCCA
Organism: Nereida sp.; assembly: GCF_965655635.1. NCBI lineage: Bacteria > Pseudomonadati > Pseudomonadota > Alphaproteobacteria > Rhodobacterales > Roseobacteraceae > Nereida > Nereida sp. The sequence continues at coordinate 77,850 of NZ_CBFHHE010000008.1, read as the reverse complement.
CACTACGCGGATTACCCGACCGGCTTATCGCCGTACGCCCGTCGGTTGAGCGCAACGCAGCCTCAATGGCACTGGGGCGACCCAAACCATAATGCGGGGCTTTCTCGCCCACTGACGTTGTGAACACGGCGATATAGCTGGGCCAATCGTCAACCTCGTTACTCAATGCCTTACATGGCAACACTACACTAAACCGGTCTTTACTGCTTGAGGTATCAGCGCAGTAGTCCGCAGGGAGTACAATCTTGAGGGGGCCAACGCGTTCTGTCTTTGATCCGGCTAGGGACAACCCAGAGAAACTTGGCAACGCCCCCTCCAGCGAGGCGCAGGCTGCCAGTGAAATCACCAGCAGCCCAACGATGGCTTTAGAGATCCATGTATACATGACGCTCCGCTTTGGCCCCTGGGTGCGTGACCGCCCCAAGCCGTGTTGAGCCAACAAGCTGTGCGTACTTATAAAGAGCGCCACTGGCGTACAAAGTTTCTTTTGGACCTGCCCATTCCGTGAGACGTGCGACCAGCTCATCATCCGTCAAATCGACAGACAATTCACCGTTGATGGCGTTGATCGTAATCATATCGCCATCTTTCAGCATGCCAATCGGGCCACCGTGTGCCGCCTCTGGACCAACGTGACCCACGCAGAAACCGCGTGTCGCGCCTGAGAAACGGCCGTCAGTGATAAGAGCAACTTTCTTGCCCATACCCTGACCAGAAAGCGCCGCAGTCGTGGACAGCATTTCGCGCATCCCCGGACCACCAGCAGGGCCTTCGTTGCGGATGACTAGCACTTCGCCCTCTTCGTAGGCGCGCTGCTTTACGGCTTCAAATGCGTCTTCTTCGCATTCAAACACGCGCGCAGGGCCGGTGAACGACTGCTCGTCCTCACCCATGCCCGCAACTTTCACGATAGCACCTTCTGGCGCGAGGTTGCCCTTAAGGCCCACAACACCACCGGTTTTGGTGATCGGTGTGTCAATCGGGTAGATCACGCGACCGTCTGCTTCCAGCGACACCTTGTCCAACTCTTCGCCAATCGAGTAGCCAGTAACCGTCATGCAGTCTTCGTGCATCAGACCTGCTTTGCGCAGCTCCTTCATGACAACTGGTACACCACCAGCCTCGTAAAGGTCTTTCGCAACATACTGACCGCCAGGCTTAAGATCGACGAAGTAAGGCGTATCACGGAAGATTTCGCACACGTCATCAAGGTCGAAATCAATACCTGCTTCGTGGGCAATCGCTGGCAAGTGCAGGCCAGCATTGGTTGAACCACCGGTACAGGCCACAACGCGCGCTGCGTTTTGCAAGCTTTCCAGCGTCACGATATCACGCGCACGGATATTCTTTTCGATCAAACGCATCACCGCTTCACCAGAAGCAACGCCGTATTGGTCACGGCTCTCGTAGGGCGCAGGCGCACCAGCCGAGTTTGGCAGCGCAAGGCCAATCGCCTCGGACACACACGCCATGGTGTTTGCTGTGAACTGGCCGCCACACGCACCCGCAGACGGACACGCAACGCGCTCAAGCGTGCGCAGCGCTTCGTCACTCATGTTGCCAGCTTGGTGCTGACCCACAGCTTCGAACACGTCCTGAACTGTAACGTCTTTACCTTCAAGACGACCCGGAAGGATCGAACCACCGTAAATAAAGACAGACGGCGTGTTCAAACGCACCATCGCCATCATCATACCGGGCAAGGACTTGTCACAGCCCGCAAGACCAACAATCGCGTCATAGCAGTGGCCGCGCATCGTTAATTCAACCGTGTCCGCAATTGCCTCGCGTGACGCCAGAGAAGAACGCATGCCCTCGTGACCCATCGCAATACCGTCTGTGACAGTAATGGTTGTGAACTCGCGCGGTGTACCCATGGCGGACTTTACGCCCTGCTTCACGGCCTGCGCCTGACGATTCAATGAGATGTTGCACGGCGCTGCTTCGTTCCAGCAGGTCGCAACACCAACCAGCGGTTGTGCGATTTCTTCCTCTGTCAGACCCATCGCATAATAATACGACCGGTGCGGCGCGCGCGATGGCCCCTCTGTCACATAGCGGCTTGGCAGCTTGGATTTGTCGACCTTCGTCATTGCTCAACTCCCTAAATTCATTGGAAAACTGGATAAGGCAGGGCTAAGTGATCCACAAGTGTGAACGCATCAAAGGTGTCTAAATGTCATACCCGTTTTTCGAAGCCATGATCGCCCCCGCCCGCGCGCAGCCACAAATTTGGCGCATCGCACTGGGCACAATCCTTATCGGGGCCATCTACTTCGCTGGAATTTCAGCATTTTTTGCGGTCATGACGTTTCTTAGCCCGTCACAGACAGTCCTGCTCAACGCCATGAATGGCACCACACCATTCGGCATGATGCTGTTGCTTAGTACCTTCTCATTTATGATTTTGGGGACATGGGCGGCGCTTAAGCTGCATGGCCGCAGCTTTGTCAGCGTTTTGGGGCGCCCAGAAATGTTCCAACGACACTTCAAACGCAGCGTGGGCTTTTTGTTCATCTTGATGGTCGCGCTAATGTTCATGCCCCCTTGGGGCATATTGAGCGAGCTAAACCAACAATATCCAGTGCTAAAATGGGCCGCTTTCCTGATCCCGGCCATCGCGCTGACACTCGTTCAAGTCAGCGCAGAGGAACTGGTCTTTCGGGGTTATTTGCAAAGTCAGCTTGCCGCACGTTTCAAAAGCCCGAGCATCTGGATGCTACTGCCTTCGATTGCATTCGGCCTGCTGCATCATGACCCCGCAACAAACGGCGGAAACGCATGGATGATTACGCTGTGGGCTGTGCTATTTGGTGTAATCGCTGCTGATTTGACGGCTCGCTCTGGCACCCTTGCACCTGCGATCGCCCTGCATTTACTGAACAACCTCAGCGCGCTGCTTGTTGTTGGCCTTCCTGGCGTTTTGTCAGGACTTGCGCTTTACACCCTTCCCTACCGCGCCGATGACCCTGAATTGATGAGCTATATCTGGCTTGATCTGGTCGCGATGGGGCTTGCATGGGCCACGGCACGTTGGGCGATACGCGCCTGATTGCATTTCCTGATCCACGGGCTTATCTGGGAAACGAAGGTAGCAGGGGCTTTCTATGAACTGGATTTCCAATTACGTCCGTCCGACGATTAATTCCATCTTTTCACGCCGTGAGGTTCCCGAGAACCTTTGGCAGAAATGCTCTGAATGCGGCACCATGCTGTTTCACCGTGAGCTGACGGAAAACCTGAACGTCTGCACACAATGTGATCACCACATGGCGATCACCGCGCGCGACCGCTTCCAAGCGTTGTTCGACGGTGGCGTATATCTGGACGTAGCGGTGCCTGAACCACTTGCTGACCCGCTCGAGTTTAAGGACCAGAAACGCTATCCTGACCGCATGAAGGCCGCCATCAAATCAACGGGCGAAAAAGAAGCGATGCTGGTGGCAGTGGGTGAAATCTTGCGCACACCTATCGTTGCCGCCTGTCAGGATTTCTCATTCATGGCTGGCTCAATGGGCATGTATGTGGGCAACGCAATTATCGCGGCCGCCGAACGCGCCGTAAAGCTAAAGCGGCCCCTCGTCCTGTTCTCTGCCGCTGGTGGTGCACGAATGCAGGAAGGCATTTTGTCTTTGATGCAAATGCCGCGCACAACCGTAGCGGTTGAAATGCTCAAAGAGGCAAACCTGCCCTACATCGTTGTTCTGACCCACCCAACGACTGGTGGTGTGACCGCCTCATACGCCATGCTGGGCGATGTGCATATTGCCGAACCAAACGCCCTGATTTGCTTTGCCGGACCCCGCGTGATTGAGCAAACCATCCGCGAAAAACTGCCCGAAGGCTTTCAACGGGCCGAATATCTGCTTGAGCACGGCATGCTTGACCGTGTGACACACCGCTCAAAGCTAAAGTCGGAACTGGTGACAATCATCCGCATGATGATGAAAGACAAACCCGCAATCCACGGCGATTTGCCTGCCCCTGCGGAACAACCAGAAATCACAGACGCGAAATGACAGCCGATACATCGGACGTCATCCTGCAACGGATGATGGCGCTGCACCCCAAGATCATCGATCTGACGCTGAACCGTGTTTGGGCGCTTTTGAGCGCGCTTGATAATCCGCAGAACCACATGCCTCCTGTTATTCATCTGGCTGGCACCAACGGCAAAGGCTCAACCCAAGCGATGATCCGCGCGGGGCTTGAGGGCGCGGGTAAATCCGTGCACGCCTACACATCACCGCATCTGGCACGTTTTCATGAACGCATCCGCCTTGCAGGCGAGCTGATCACAGAAGACGCCCTGACCCAAGTTCTGGACGATTGCTACACCGCCAATAACGGCGCGAATATCACCTATTTCGAGATAACAACTGTTGCCGCCCTACTGGCTTTTTCACGCACAAAAGCAGATTATACGTTGCTTGAAGTCGGCCTTGGCGGGCGGCTTGACGCAACAAATGTGATGGATCCCGCCCTGTCGATCATCACGCCCGTTGACTTGGATCACCAGCAATTTCTTGGGGACACTTTCGGTGCCATCGCAGGTGAAAAAGCAGGCATCATCAAGCCGGGTGTGCCTGTTATTGTTGGCCCTCAGCATGACGAGGCCCTTGATGTGATTGAGGCTAAGGCAAACAGCCTTGGTGCGCCCATGCTAGCACACGGCCAACACTGGCACGTCACCACAGAACGCAGCCGCCTCATTTTCCAAGATGAAAACGGACTGCTGGACCTGCCGATGCCCGCTCTGCCCGGCGCACACCAAGTGCAGAACGCAGGTGCCGCATTGATGGCGCTTCGCCACCTTGGTTTTGGGGAAGATGCCTGCGCCGCAGCGATGGAAAACGTAAGCTGGCCCGCGCGGATGCAGCGCCTGAAAACTGGTCCACTGGTAGAGGCTGCAGGGCGCGCGGAACTTTGGCTTGATGGCGGCCACAACCCTGCCGCGGGCCGTGCGATGGCTGATCTGATCAAGACACTGCCAAACCGTTCAACGCATCTGATATGCGGTATGTTGAACACCAAAGACATCGGTGGATACCTCGCCCCACTGGCGACAGTTGCCCAAAGCCTGACCGCAGTCGACATTCCCGATGAAGTAAACACCCTGCCTGCACAAACTACTGCTGATGCAGCGCAACGTGTTGGTTTTCAGTCAGAAATTGCACCCAATGTGCAGACAGCGATTGAGAATATAACCGCTTCCAAGCCCGATGCACGCATCTTGATCTGCGGGTCGCTTTACCTTGCTGGGGCCATTTTGCGCAGCAACGGCTAAGCCCGACACCACACCATCCACCACATAAAATCCAAAGAGTGCTTCAAAAATCTTTTGACTATTGATTCGTTCTGTCTCTATATGTGGAGGCAGTAGCGATATTCATGGGCCTGACAGCCCCACGCCACAACATGTGGGTGAGTATTGTCCTGCTGGGGGACTTGTTAATGATTCGTAGCCTATTTTCAGGGGCTTTAGTTGGTATTTTGTCGGCGTCCGCTTTGGTCGCCCAAGCACAACAGCCGGAAATGAAACCTCGTTCCGCTTTAACGGCGAGGCTTTCACCATCACGCGCGCCGCTCAGGTCAACGTGAACAAGCTGGTCGCCTTCGCGCGACCAAATCTGTCGTGTGAGGGCAGTTGCCTATCACCTATGTCCGCAGCCGAAGGTGTCACCACCATCGGTGAATTGGACGTGATGAGCTTCATAACCGAACAGATTGCAGCGGGATCAGGGCTTATCCTTGATGCGCGCATGCCTGAAAAACGCGCGGTTGGCTTTATTCCCGCATCTGTCAGTGTGCCGGTGCCCACAATGGCCGCCGACAACCCCTACCGCGTTGATATCTTGCGCGCACTTGGTGCCAAAACAGCCGCAGGCGTGTCTAACTTCAACGGCGCAGTTGAGTTGGTGATCTTCGACGCAGGTCCAGGGACCACAGACGCGCAACGGCTTATCAGCACCCTTTTGGACAGCGGATACCCAGCAGAAAAAGTCAAATATTACCGAGGCGGGATGCAAGTCTGGACAGCTCTCGGCCTGACCACTCAGGAGACACCATCGTGAAAGTTGAGCCCATGACCAGTACTTCCAAAAAGACGCTTCCCCTTGTGCTCGCTATCAGCGGTTTCTCTTTCGTTGTTGGTGGCGCGCTAACGTATCAGGTCGTCAAAATGACGAGCGAACCAACGGTTACCGCCCAAGTCGCATCCGCCTCATCAGGTCTGCCGCTGACGCCAGAAGTCACACGCAACACAAGCGAAACACTTAACAGCTTGAACGTACAATCGGCAGTCAACGCATCGCTTAGCCCGGCGCCCGTGCAAGCAGCCGAGGCCATTGCGGAAGAAAAGGCCCGCAAAGTCCAAGAGGCAGTGGATATCCTGAACGCAAACAAACTACGCATGCTGGAAGAGGGCATCGTGGCGGGCCTCTACTCGGTTGACGAAGATGAGAATAACCGCCTCAAGCTTAACTCAACCAACGCGCCAAGCGCGGTAACAGACGCGCAAAACCTGATCTCTGCGGCTGTGTCCAACGGGGTTTTGGTGCTGCCCAAAGAACTCGGTACAACTGGCGGCGAAGTTGACCCAACGGCCGTATTGTTCAACGTCGTGCAAAAAGCATTGGTCGCCAAAGGTGAGACAGCCGCCGCCGAATTGCAACGCCGCGCGGCCGAAGCCTCGCGCCCCATTGCGCGCGTTGAAAACGGCAACCGCGTCTACACCGTCGTCTCAGGCGATAGCTTGGCCTATATCGCGCTGAAGTTTTACGGCTCCACGACCGATTACCAAACAATCTTCGATGCCAACCGTGACAAGCTCACAACGCCCGATCGCATCTTTATCAGGCAAAAGTTGCGCATCCCAAACGTATAAAAAAAGCAGGCATCTCCAAGCCATTGAGCAAAACTTACAAGGGGTCCTTCGGGGCCCCTTTTTTTGCTCAGCAGGATTTACACACCGCCTACAGACCCCAGCCCACAGATTGCATTTCGCGCAATCGGCTTGCGGTGCGCTCAAACTCAAAAGTCCCCTCGCCCTCAACGTACAGCAACTCAGGCGCCGCCGCTGCCGAGCAAATCAGACGCGTGCCCGCTTCATAAAGTGCATCAATCAACGTCACAAACCGCTTGGCTTCGTTGAAATTTGACCGCCCTAATCGCGGCACATCATCCAGCAGCAAAACCTTCGCAGTCTCTGCCAGCATCAAATAATCCGCCGCCCCAAGGTGCTTGCCGCACAGATCAAAAAACTTCGCCCGCGCTACACCATTATGAAAGCGCGGTATCAGCAGGTCATGGCCCTTCACGCGCAACGTAAGCGGTGCACCGTCACCGTCCGCAAGTGCGGCCCAAGCCGCATCCATCTCGGCGCGCGCTTTTTGATCAACAGGGGTAAAATAAACATCCGACCCCGCAAGGCGGTCTTGGCGGTAATCCGTGGGTGACGCCAATTCATGCACCACCATTTTCTCTTTCAAAAGCCCGATGAACGGCACAAACAGATCACGGTTCAGCCCATGTTTATACAGATCATCCGGCACTCGGTTTGAGGTGGTCACAACAACAACACCTGCCGCGAAAAGTTGCTCAAACAGACGCCCAACAATCATCGCATCAGTGATGTCTGTGATTTGCATTTCATCAAACGCCAAACACCGTACGCTGTCAGAAATAGCATCCGCCACAGGTTTGATCGGGTCATCAACACCGCGCGCCCGCGCTTCGTGAATAGCCCCGTGAATTTCTTGCATGAAAGCGTGAAAATGAACCCGTCGCGCCGGAACGCTCAGCCCGCTGACAAACAAATCCATCAGCATCGACTTCCCACGCCCAACACCGCCCCACAGATAGAGGCCGTGTATAGGATCAGGGGCACGGCGGAAAAAGCCGCGCTTTACAGGCTGTGCCAGCTCGTTCGCAATGCGGTCAAATTCAGGCAACACAGCGGTTTGCGTGTCATCTGGCGTCAGCTCGCCGGCGGCAACGCGGGCGGTATAAATCTCGGATGGAACCATAACGTTTGCCTAGTCGTTCAGTTTTACAAATACCAGAAAAAGACGCATGATTTCGAGATGGATCAAGACATCAAGAAACTGGCCGCCGAGGTCGCTAAACTGAATGGGCACCGCTTTGTGACGATGCACAACTCTGTGCCCAAGATGCTGGCGTTCAATTTTGCGCGCGGGCTGGCCTTTGGTTTAGGGTCCGTTATTGGGGCAACGCTACTGGTTTCTGTGCTTGTCTATTTGCTCAGCCAGATTGATTTCATCCCCATCATCGGTGAATGGGCCACAGTTCTCAGCAACGCTTTGGCAGACATCAACGGTGCGATAGACGAAAACGCTAACGGTCAATGACATAAGCACAATAAGAATTGACCGGTCATTGAACCTGCGCCATCTAAGCGGGATGAAAACATCAAGCGCGCCTCTCATTACGCCAGTCCTCGTTGCGGGCTGCATCATTATCATGGTCAGCTTTGCGATCCGGGCAAGTTTTGGCGTGTTCCAAATTCCCATCGCAGAGGAATTCGGCTGGTTGCGCACCGAGTTCTCTCTCGCGATCGCCATTCAGAACCTTGCGTGGGGCATTGGCCAGCCGATCTTTGGGGCCATCGCTGAAAAGCTAACGGACCGCAAAGCCATTATTTTGGGCGCGCTGACCTATGCAATTGGCCTTTTGTTGTCATCACAAGCCATCACGCCTTTGGGCCACCAAGCCTATGCGTGGCTCGTGGGCTTTGGCATCGCGGGGACAGGTTTCGGCGTCATTCTGGCCGTTGTGGGGCGTGCCGCAAGTGATGAGAACCGCTCTATGGCACTTGCCATTGCCACCGCAGCCGGTAGCGCAGGCCAGATCTTTGGGGCCCCAGTCGCCGAGGCGCTTTTGACAATCATGTCATGGCAAATGGTCTTTATCGTCTTTGCGGGTCTGATCATCAGCACGCTATTGTGCCTACCTTTGATGAACACGGCCGCCCCAGCCAGCAAAGCCGAGCTGGAAGAGTCGATGGGCCAAATCCTGATAAAGGCCTTCAAAGACCCGTCCTATTCACTCATCTTCCTTGGGTTCTTTTCCTGCGGCTATCAGCTTGCCTTCATCACCGCGCACTTCCCCGCAATGATTACCGAAATGTGCGGCCCTATTTTGGCAGGCGGCGTCCTGCATAACATGGGCATCACCACCACCAGCGCACTGGGTGCGATGGCCATCGCGCTGATCGGCGCGGCCAACATTGCGGGCACCCTTTTGGCCGGTTGGGCAGGCAAACGTTACTCCAAGAAATACCTGCTGGCGGGTATCTACACAGGCCGGACACTCGTGGCGGCTGTGTTTATCCTGATGCCGATCACGCCCACAACAGTGATCTTGTTCTCGCTTGCGATGGGCTCATTATGGCTGGCCACAGTGCCACTGACCAGCGGCCTTGTCGCGCATATTTACGGCCTGCGCTACATGGGCACGCTCTATGGCATCGTCTTTTTCAGCCATCAACTGGGCAGCTTTCTTGGCGTTTGGCTGGGCGGTAAAATGTACGATATCTACGGTGATTATAACATGGTCTGGTGGGTCGGCGTGGGTGTGGGCGCGTTCAGTGCAATCGTGCATCTGCCCATCAAAGAGCGCCCGTTACCGGCAGCCGTGGCAAGCTAAGGCCACTTAGGCTACACGGCCTTCTCTGCGCTCAACAAGCCTTCGGCCACCAGTCGATCAGCCCATCCTTGCGGGCCTTCAAACAGGTGCGTTTGCCATCCGCGTGAAGCAGCCATTGCGATGTTATCCGCGCGGTCATCCGTAAAGAGCAACCCTTCAGGCGCGACACCGCAGTCATCTTCCATCATCTGATAAATCTGTGGTTCTGGCTTGATACAGCGCATGTGGCCACTAACATATTGGCGATCGAAATTTGTCAAAAACGGATAATGCGTCTGCGCGTAAGCAAAGCTCTCAATACCGAAGTTGGTCAGCGAAAAAACTGGAACCCCTTTAGAACGCAGTGCGGTTTGCAAGCGGACGGAATGCTCAATCACCGGCGCGGCCATCTCGATCCACCGATCATGCCAGATACGGATTTCATCACGCCACTGCGGCGTTTTTTCAGCCTGCGCATAGATCACATCGCGAAAGCCCTCGCCACGGTCAACGCGGTCGTTCATGCCGTGCAGATCTACTTCTGCAAACATCGCTTCGCGGCGCTCCTGACCAATTACACTGTCAAAAAAGCGTTCCGGGTGCCATTCAATAAGCACGTTGCCGATGTCAAAAACCACTGCCTGAACACTCATGGTGCTGTTCCTTTTTCTGCGTCTGATTTGGCAAAGCGCACCACGCGCTCAAGCCCGTCTAAAAATCGCGATCTGTCGGCCTTGGAAAACGGTCGCCCGCCCCCTTGACGAAACGGGTCCGCACTACGCAAATCCTGCATCAAGTCCCGGGTCGCCAAAACCTGTCCGATATTGCGCGCGTCCAGAATTTCACCGTTATGTTTGATCACGCGGGCCCCTGCCTCTACGCATTTAGCCGCCAGCGGAATGTCACCGGTGATCACTACGTCACCGGCTTTGGCGCGATCTGCGATCCACATATCCGCAACATCCGGTCCGTCCGGCACGATAATGTTTTCTACCAACGGGTTCTGGGATGGGCGCAATCCGCCGTTGCTCACGACAAAAAGGGTAAGCCTATGCCGCGTCGCCACGCGCTCTGCCTCGGCTTTGACGGGACAGGCATCTGCATCAACGTAAATCACCCGTGCAGTGCCTCTGCGTGAAAGGCGATGTGATCGGCCATAAACGTCGAGACAAAATAATAACTGTGATCATACCCTTTCTGCATCCGAAATTCACCCGCTTGGCGGCGCGCTGTCATTGCGTGGGCTAGGCTTTCGGGGCGCAGCAAATCAAGAAACTGATCTTCAGTACCTTGGTCAATCAACACAGGGCCGGCAAACCCGCGTTCAGCCATCAGCAAGCTGGCATCGTGATTGGCCCATTCGGTTTGCGGCAAATATGCGCCAAGCTGCTTTATGCCCCAGTCGCTTTGGGTTGGGTTAGCAATGGGGGCAAACGCCGAAACCGCGCGGTAGCGTTCGGGCATATGCATCGCCAAGGTCAACGCGCCATGCCCACCCATGGAATGGCCCGTGATGCTCTGACGCTCAAGATCAACAGGCAGTTCAGCCAGAGCGCCGTGTAAATCTTTGGTGATATAATCCCACATCTTGAAGTGCGACAACCACGGCGCGTTTTGCGCATTCACGTAAAAGCCCGCCCCTTGCCCAAGGTCATATGCCTCGTCATCTGGCACGCCCTCGCCACGGGGCGACGTATCGGGGAAAAGTACTGCAATGCCTTCCTCAGCGGCCCATCTTTGCGCGCCGGATTTTTCCATAGCATTGGCATGGGTGCACGTCAGACCCGACAAATATGTCAGCAAAGGCACAGGGCCAAACGCGGCTTCTGCGGGCAGATAAAGCCCAAACGTCATGTCGCAATCACATGCCTCAGAACGGTGGGAATACACACGTTGCACGCCATCGAATGCACGGTTTTCAGAGATCAGTTTTAACACGGCAATTCCTCACAAAAGAGTTTTCGTAACCCACGCGATCACCACTGAAAGGCTGACCACAGAAACCACGGTTGAGACAAAAATACTGGCCGAAGCCCGCGATGGTGCGACATCATAATGCCGCGCGATGATGTACACATTGCCCGCCACCGGAAGCGCCGCTGTCGCGATCATCACAGCTGCCGAATACGAATCGACCGTAAAGACAAACAAGGCAAGCGCGCCCACGGCTAAGGGGTGCAGGACAAGTTTACAGAAAGTTAACCACCCCGCGACACTGATCCGTTCCGCAGATTTATCCGCCAAGGACGCACCAATCGCAAAGAGCGCACCAGGCGTGGCAGCTGCACCCAAGATGCCCAGAAATTCGTTCACAGGTGCGGGCAGCGGCTGATCCGTTGCCGACCAACATAGCCCCAAAACGATGGATACAATCATCGGGTTCTTCACAAGACCAATCGCAATGCTTCGCAAAATTCCAAGCGACATCCGCCCATCACGCGCACCGGTGATCAAGATGACGATCACCGATCCAAACACAATTAGATCAACCGCCAACACCAACATCACAGGTCCAACGGAACGTTCTCCAAACAACAAAATCAGCATTGGAATACCCAAGAAACCAACGTTGCCGATAACGGCGCATTGCGCCTCAAGCGCGCCTTCAAGGATACCGCGCTTGCGAATCAAGGCCACAACAGTTGCCAATAAGTATAACGCTAGGGAGCCCAAAAGATATGCCCACACAAGCGGCCAATCGATAACTTCTGCAAGACTAAGGTTGGCTGAAAAGCGGAACAGCATGGCCGATAGGGCGAAGTAAAAGACGAACTTGGTCAGATATCCCGTGGCCTCAGGCGGAAAGAACCCCCGCCGCGCCGCGCCATACCCAAGCGCGATCAACGCGAAAAAGGGTAAAGTTTTCAGAAATATATCCACCATATCAAATCGCTAGCACGCAACGACCGAGCGGGGAAGAGCGGCGTTCACCCAAATGTCTGCTTGGACAAACTAAACGAACCAGTTTATGTATTGGCTTCTGAATTTATCGCTTGGGTGGGTTTTATGAACGCCGAACTGCCGGTCATCAAAAAGGGTCGCAAGTTTGATCAAGTGATCAACGGCGCAACACGTGTGTTCATGCGCGATGGCTTTGACGGCGCCAGCGTGGATGACATCGCCCGCGAAGCCAAAGTCTCCAAGGCTACTTTATACAGCTACTTCACCGACAAACGCGTTCTGTTCATGGAAGTCGCGCGGACCGAATGTACGCGCCAAGCAGACGCAGCACTTGATGAAATCAACATGGCGCTGCCGCCACGCGACGTTTTGCGCAAAGCGTGTAAATCCATGATGCGTTTCTTTTATTCGGATTTTGGCGTGAATGTCTTTCGCATTGCCGTCGCTGAAAGCAGTCGCTTTCCCGAACTGGGGCGCGCGTTTTACCTCAACGGTCCAATGGAAGCGCGCAAACGGTTGATCACGTATCTCAACGCGGCGATTGCCAAGGGGGATCTGGTGATTGACGATATTGACATGGCCGCGGATCAACTGCCGCAACTGTGCAAAGCGGACCTGCACGAGAAACTGATATTCGGCATCCAAGACGGGTTTACCGAGGAAGAGATCGACCGCATTGCAACTGCTGCGGTCGATCTGTTTTTGTCACGCTACGGCGCGTAAACGCAGCGCTTAATACACCACTACCGAACGGATCGACTTGCCCTGATGCATCAGGTCAAACCCGTGGTTAATGTCATCAAGCCCCATTGTGTGCGTAATCATTGGATCGATCTCGATCTTGCCGTCCATGTACCAATCAACGATCTGCGGCACATCTGTGCGACCGCGTGCGCCGCCAAAGGCCGTGCCACGCCATGACCGGCCTGTGACCAATTGGAACGGACGGGTGCTGATTTCTGCGCCGGCGGGTGCAACACCAATGATGATGCTTTCACCCCATCCTTTGTGTGCAGATTCCAACGCCGTGCGCATTACATCCACGTTGCCCGTTGCATCAAACGTGTAGTCCGCGCCGCCCTTGGTCAGCGCCACAAGATAGGCCACCAAGTCACCATCGACTTCTTTGGGGTTCACAAAGTCAGTCATCCCAAAACGGGTGGCCATCTCAACTTTGCTGGGGTTGATATCAACGCCCACAATCTGATCCGCACCTGCAAGCCGCAGCCCTTGGATCACGTTCAGACCAATGCCGCCCAACCCAAAGACAATCGCACGGCTGCCAATCTCCGCTTTGGCCGTGTTAATGACCGCCCCGATGCCCGTTGTGACACCGCAGCCAATGTAGCAAATCTTATCAAACGGCGCGTCTTTGCGTACTTTGGCCAGTGCAATTTCCGGCACAACCGTATGGTTAGCGAAAGTCGAACAGCCCATATAGTGCAAAATTGGATCACCATCGAGCGTGGTAAAACGACTGGTCCCATCGGGCATAAGGCCCTGACCTTGGGTGCTACGAATGGACTGGCACAAGTTAGTCTTGGGGTTGAGGCAATATTCGCACGTCCGGCATTCGGGCGTATAAAGTGGGATCACGTGATCGCCCTTCTTAAGCGAGGTCACATCAGGACCCACGTCCACAACAACACCCGCCCCTTCGTGGCCCAAAATCGCGGGGAAAAGCCCCTCAGGATCGGCACCAGACAGAGTAAATTCATCTGTGTGACAAATGCCAGTGGCCTTAATTTCAACCACAACCTCACCGGACCGTGGGCCCGCCAAGTTTACTTCCATCACTTCTAAGGGCTTGCCCGCTTGGGTCGCTACCGCAGCACGCGTACGCATAATCCAACTCTCCGATCATTGCTTATTTGCCCTGACACTAGGCGCGCCAAGCGGCCCAATGCAATGCGCAATAGATTGTTGCGGGCTAACTAAAACATATCGGTTGGGCGCTGATAGCTAGGGTTGTCGACGTAAACGCATGGGCCTTGGTAATGGATAAAGTGGGGGCTCGGACCATTGCTATGGGCACACGCGTTTACGCCGTACGGGCGCTAGGTTCGGGGCACAAAAGGGCGAGACAAAGAACACAGCTAGACATTTTTGTGACCGCCTTGATTTTCCGCCCCATCAACGCAACTGTTGGGCATGACTTCAGCAACGCCAATAACCCGCGTCACCGAGCAAGACGTGATGTTTCACCGCCTCGAGCTTAACATGATCCTGTCGCTCTATGGGCGCATGGTCGCTGCTGGTGAGTGGCGCGACTACGGCATTTCCGCCATGCGCGATGTTGCCATTTTTTCCGTATTCAAACGCACCGCAGAGCAACCGCTTTACCGTATTGAAAAGCGCCCAAAGCTGCGCCTGAAGCAAGGGATGTATTCCGTTATTGGAATGGATGGGCAAATCCTGAAACGCGGCCACGAGCTTAAGTCCGTTTTGCACGTTCTTGAACGTAAACTAATCCGCGCGGTGACCTAAGCGATCAAAGCCTGCGACGCGTTGTGACCGGCCCGTCCCCTTGGACCTCAATCCGCGTGATGGCTGCTGCGACGCTCTCGTAAACTGTTGCCATGTGATGCGCATTGGCGTGGATCAATGTCTCGGCATCGACCATCATGGCAACGTGGCCTTTCCAGAACAACAAATCTCCGCGCAGAAAAGGCGCGTCCAGCGCAATCTGTGCGCCGATCATTTGTTCTTGATCACCGCTGTCGCCCGCACACGCCTCACCGCACGCCAAAAGTGCCGCTTGAACAAGCCCTGAACAATCAATCCCAGCACTCGAATTACCGCCCCAAAGATAAGGCGTGCCAAAGAAAATCTGCGCAATTGTAACGGGGTCGCTGAAGCGCTGCTCAATTTGACGAAGATGCTTTTTGGGGATAAAGCCCACAGATGTCTCAAAGAACTTCTTACGCTCATCCACAACTTGCACCCTTGCGCCAAAACTTAACGCGTGCCGCTCGGATGATTTAAAGCTTTCGGTGCTATAGGCGTGGGTCGCACAGCTGGCGACCATGTGCGTGGGCGCGTTCTGCTCTGCAATCAGCCCGTCGGCGACATAACCGATGTAGCTGTCCTTAACCGATTGGACATAATGAAACCCATCGCCGCTTTGCAACGATCGCACCTCATCGCCCATCAACAGCTGTCGATCCCGTCGCCCATCAGGGCTTCGCAGCAGATCGGCGACAGGGGCATTAACGCACAACACCGCTTACAGCCCCAGAATTTTCGGAAGCGCCTCAAGAAGGGCGCGCGCACCTTGGCCAACACCACCTTTGGCCCTCGCGGGGGCCGCAGATGGCTGCCAGCCGTAGATATCAAAGTGGCTATACGGCGCACTTTTGACGAACCGGCGCAGAAACAATGCCGCCGTAATCGCACCCGCGAACCCACCCTTTGGGGCGTTATCCAGATCTGCGATCCCCGGTTCGATCATCGCCTCGTAAGGATCCCAGAACGGCATGCGCCAAACCGGATCATCAACGTGGCTACCTGCTTGGCTAAGCGTCTGCGCAACACTGTCGTCATCCGTAAAGAACGGCGCCAAGTCAGGACCAACCGCGACCCGCGCAGCCCCCGTCAGCGTTGCCATAGAAATAATCATATCAGGGTTGTCTTCATCGGCGAAAGCAAGCGCGTCGGCCAATACCAAGCGGCCTTCTGCATCGGTGTTGTTAATCTCAACAGTCAGCCCATTGCGCGCCGTCAGAATATCTTGCGGGCGGAACGCGTTGCCGCTGATGCTGTTTTCAACCGCAGGGATCAGCACCCGAAGCTGCACCTTTAGGCCCGTCGCCATGATCATATGCGCAAGGCCCAGCACTGTCGCACTGCCGCCCATATCCTTTTTCATCAAACCCATGCTGCCGCCGGGTTTAATGTTCAGCCCGCCCGTATCAAAGCACACTCCCTTGCCAACAAGCGTCAGCTTTGGCCCTGCATCGCCCCATTTCATATCGATCAAACGCGGCGCACTTGCGCTGGCGCGGCCAACCGCGTGGATCATCGGGAAGTTCTGCTCAATCAGCGCATAGCCCGTGGTGACATTGATCGACGCGCCATGAGTTTGGGCCAATTCGCGCGCTGCCGCTTCAAGATGTTCCGGCCCCATGTCTGCCGTTGGCGTGTTGATCAGATCGCGGGTCAAACATTCACCTGCAGCAATTGCCTCAACGCGGGCTGCATCAACACCCGCTGGCGCCACAAGCTGCGCACGGGCCTCCGCCCCAACCGCGTACCGCGTAAACCGGTAGCTGCCCAACAACCAACCAAGAGCAAAGGTTTCTGCCGCTTGGCCTTCCAGTGCACTGGCCAGTGCATAGACACCTTCGGGCAAGGCAACCGGCAACGCACCAGACACGAACCGGTTGCGCGCACGATCCACTTTCGTCCCTGCACCCACCGCCGCAGATGCCACACCGCCCAGCGCGCTCGGGAACGTAATGACCTGCCCGTAAGCCGCACTAAACCCTTGGACTTTTGCCCATGATTGCTCAGTCTCGGACAGGCCCTGCATCCACTCGGCCAGCTGATCGGCCTCAACAACATAAAGCGCAATCGCATCATCGGTGGCGGCAGAAAAACTAGGCGACATGGAAACATCCTTTTGAGATAGCTGTGCAATTTCCGCCAGCCTATCCTAGTGCCGCGCACCCGCAAGGGCACGCGTGCACCAAACCTCCTATTCTGCAGCTTCTATGCGCCGGGTCTAATGCGTGCCAGGTCTAAGTCAGAAGTCGCACATCACCTTCAAAACGACACGTCCTGCAGTTCCCAGACTGCAGATAATGATGCCTCAGCCACGCGCTGCATACGGGTCACTGCGGCCACAATCGCCACACCGTCCCCGCCCCGCGCGGCATCAACCACAGCAAGACACGCCGTAGACAGTTCAAGAAGGCCAATTTGCTCAGCGATGCTGACGATGCTTTTGGCGGTTTTCATCAATGCGGCGTGTTCACCATCAAGCATATGCTGATGGGCACGGGCCACGCGGGCTGCCAATTCCTCAAGCGCGCGGCACACGACCCCCTTCGGCCCCTTGCTGCCCAAGCTCCGCGTAAAGCTGTGCCAAACAGTCACGGTCCAAGGTTGCGCGATCACGCATGTCTAGTCTTGTTATCTTTTCCACCATTTCACCCTAATTTACGTCTCACACCCCCGCGTGAGTACTCAGGTTACTGCCAGCAAATGGTATCCAAATCGTTTCGAGCGCCAAAAACCTAGACGCAAATATAACTCGAATAAGTCTTAGATTTTAAGTATCACGGTCCCAGAATATCGCAGCGGAGAACCCTGATGCCCCTGTCTAAACCCCTACCCCAATATCTTGTCCAACGTTTCGTTGGCTGGAGGGCGACCATCTATGCCGACAATGAAGTCTGGCACCGACGCCTTGCCGAAGTGGGGCAGCATCCACGCGCAATGGTGATCTCATGCTGTGACAGTCGCGTGCAGGTCACGTCACTTTTCGGTGCGGACCCTGGGGAGTTCTTCATCCACCGCAACATCGCCAACCTTGTGCCCCCGTACGAACCCGACGGCGATCCACACGGTACATCTGCGGCGGTTGAATACGCCGTGACACATCTCAAAGTGGCACATCTGATTGTGGTCGGGCATTCCGATTGCGGCGGTATTTCCGGCTGTGAACAAATGTGCAGCGGCAACGCCCCCGCCCTTGAGGAAAAAACCAGCTTCTTGGGCAGGTGGCTCGATATCATCCGTTCGGGCTATGAAGATGTGAAGCACATCGAAGACGCAGATGCCCGCCAAGAAGCCCTCGAGAAGAAGGCCGTTGAAATCAGTCTTGAGAACTTACAGGGCTTTCCGTTTGTTCTTGACGCTGTGAAAGCAGGCGGGCTAAGCCTGCACGGCCTTTGGACGGACATCGCTGAAGGGCGACTGGAATCTTTTGTGCCGGGCCAAGGCTTTACACGTGTTGGACCAGAAGGGCTTTAAATGGAAAATGTACTTTCGCTCGCGCTGAATAATCTGTTGTCGCCGATTATTCTGTCATTCGCACTCGGACTTTTCGCAGCCCTCGCACGATCAGAATTGACCATCCCCGAAGCTGTGGCCAAGGGTCTGTCAATATATCTGCTTTTTGCTATCGGCTTTAAGGGCGGCGTTGCGGTCACCAAAAATGCCCTAGACGCAACTCTTATAATGACACTCATTGCGGGATTGGTTTTGTCCGCTCTGTTACCATTGTTGGCATTCGTTCTTTTGCGCACGCTTACCAAGTTAAACACCGTGAACGCCGCTGCGGTGGCGGGACACTATGGATCGATCAGCATCGTGACGTTTGTAGCCTGCACCTCGGTGCTTGAAAGCAGCGGCATCACATCAGAAGGGTACATGGTTGCGGTTGCAGCCGTCATGGAAGCACCTGCGATCTTGTCTGCTCTTTGGTTGATCTCACGTGGTTCCGGCGGCGCGCGCATGGACGCGGGCCTGTGGCGCGAAATCCTGCTGAACGGCTCAATCGTTTTGTTGGTCGGCTCATTCTTTATCGGCATGGCAACAGGTCAAAAAGGGCTGGACGAAATCGGACCGTTTATCGTGGCGCCGTTCAAAGGTGTGCTGTGCCTGTTCTTGCTGGACATGGGTCTGGTCGCGGGACGCGGCTTGCGCCAAGCCAAAGGCACGATCACGTTTGGCCTACTTGCGTTCGGCATCGTGATGCCACTGGCCTCAAGCGTTATTGGCCTTGCGATGGGTGCTGCAATCGGGCTGTCACTGGGTGGCATAGTCTTGTTGATGGTGCTCTGCGCATCTGCCAGCTACATCGCGGTGCCTGCGGCCATGCGGGTTGCGGTGCCTGAGGCAGATCCGGCAATTTACCTGACGCTGTCGCTTGGCGTCACATTCCCCTTCAACCTTACGGTTGGTATTCCCTTGTACCTGGCACTGGCCACAATGTTTTCTGGAGCAGCTTAATGGAAACCCACAAAGCAAAACGCGTTGCAATTATCATCGAAGAACCAATGGAGCGCCGCTTGACCGCTGCGTTGGATGGCGCTGGTGTGCAGGGCTATTCGATCCTGCCCGTACTTGGTGGTTCTGGCCGCTCAGGCGGGTGGACTGCGGACGGTCAGCTGGGCCGTTCTGGTATGCGCCAAGTGGTATGCATCATCCGCCCCGAGCGTCTTGATGACCTGCTCACAGCTGCGTTCAAAGTGGTGGACCGCCACATGGGTGTTGTCACTGTAAGTGACTGTGACGTACTGCGCGCCGAGCGCTTCTAAGCGACCCAGAAAAGACCGTTACACAAAAGAAAACGCGCGCCGCTTTGTATGTAAGCGGCGCGCGTTTTGCATTTCAAACTCTTGAAGGGGCTTAGCCCTTTTTCAAAACCTCACGGCCCAACAACTCGGCGATCTGTACCGCGTTCAACGCAGCACCTTTGCGCAAGTTGTCAGAAACGCACCACATGTTCAGACCGTTCTCAACAGTTGTATCTTGGCGCACGCGGCTGATGAATGTTGCGAAATCGCCCACACATTCGATCGGCGTGACATAGCCGCCGTCTTCGCGCTTATCGATCACCATGATGCCCGGTGCTTCGCGCAGAATGTCGCGTGCTTCGTCTTCATCAAGGAAGTCTTCGAACTCAATGTTCAGCGCTTCAGAGTGACCAACGAACACAGGCACACGGACGCAAGTCGCGGTGACTTTGATGCTGCTGTCGACAATCTTCTTAGTCTCGGCAACCATCTTCCACTCTTCTTTGGTGTCGCCGCTATCAAGGAACTTGTCGATGTGCGGGATCACGTTGAAGGCGATCTGTTTGGTGAACTGCCGTGCTGGCTTATCATCAGTGGGATTATAGATCGACTTTGTCTGATCCCACAGCTCATCAATGCCGCCTTTGCCTGCACCAGAAACCGACTGGTACGTGCTGACCACGACGCGCTTGATCTTGGCACGATCATGAAGCGGCTTAAGGGCCACAACCATCTGCGCGGTTGAGCAGTTTGGGTTGGCGATGATGTTCTTCTTTGCATAACCGTGCACGGCTTGGGGGTTCACTTCCGGCACGATCAACGGGATGTCCGGATCATAGCGGTAAAGCGATGAGTTATCGATCACAACACACCCTGCGGCAGCCGCTTTGGGCGCATATTGCTTGGTGGCCTCAGAGCCAACAGCGAACAGAGCAATGTCGCTTCCCGTGAAGTCGAAGGTGTCCAGGTCTTCGGTCTTCAGGGTTTTGTCGCCAAAGCTTACTTCCGTACCCAGTGACTTGCGGCTGGCAAGCACGGTAATCTTTGCTACGGGGAACTGACGCTCCGCCAAAATGTTCAACATTTCACGGCCCACGTTACCAGTGGCGCCAACGACGACGATATTATAGCCCATTGTTGTTTCTCCAGAAAAAAGGACTTGGCGGCCTTACTCTGTATTGCAGCATATGGAAAGTGCGCTAGCTCAATAATCGTTGACATGTGACCATTGGGCGCCCATATGCGGGCCAACCGTCAAAGTCCTGCCGCGTGAGCAGGTGGGCAAAGCCCCCCTTTGACGCCTTACCCCATGATCCCCTCACGCAGGGTTCAGACGCGGCCATTCGGTCTGGGCCATGAGGCTCCGGATCAGCAATTCGTCGCCCTGTGCGTTGCACCCCTTGGCCATATGGCCTGGGCGTTTTCGCTTTTGTGAAAGGGTCATCTTGTGACCGACTTTACCATGCTGGGGCTTAACCCCAAGCTTATGAAAAACATTGCCGATGCCGGCTTTGATAAAGCCACGCCAATTCAGGCGCAGGCAATTCCACTGGTGCTTCAAGGTACTGACGTGATGGGCCTTGCCCAAACAGGTACTGGCAAAACTGCTGCTTTTGGCCTGCCAATGGCAGAACTACTGATGGACCAAATCGGCAAGCCGATGCCCAAAACAGTCAAGGCCCTCGTGCTGGCGCCAACCCGCGAGTTGGTGAACCAGATCTGCGACAACCTGAAAATCTATGTGGCCGGCACACCGCTTAAGGTGAACTCGGTCGTTGGTGGTCAATCCATCAACAAGCAAATCAACCTGCTGCAACGGGGCACGGATATTCTGGTGGCGACACCGGGCCGTTTGATGGACCTTGTTGACCGCAAAGCAGTTTATCTGGACAGCGCCAAGATGCTGGTACTCGATGAAGCGGATCAGATGCTGGATATGGGCTTTATCCACGCGCTGCGCAAAATTGCACCGCTGTTGGGCACCCCGCGTCAAACCATGTTGTTCTCGGCTACAATGTCGAAACAGATGGAAGAGCTTGCGGGCGCGTTCCTGAACAACCCCAAGAAAATCCAAGTCAGCGCACCAGGCAAAGCCGCAGACAAAATCAAACAATCGCTTTGGTACGAACCCCAAGCCTACAAAGCCGATAAGCTGGTTCAGCTGCTATCAGAGCACAAAGGCGATCAAGCGATTGTCTTTGGCCGCACCAAACACGGCTGCGAAAAGCTGATGAAATTCTTGGTCGCCCAAGGGTATGAGGCAGTGTCGATCCACGGCAACAAATCGCAAAACCAACGCGATCGCGCCCTGAACGCGTTCAAAAAAGCCGAAGCCACTGTCTTGGTTGCAACGGACGTTGCCGCACGCGGCATCGACATTCCGGATGTGCGCTATGTCTACAACTTCGAACTGCCCGAGGTGGCTGAAAACTACGTGCACCGCATTGGCCGTACGGCCCGCGCAGGTGCCCAAGGTGAAGCAATCGCTTTGGTTTCAGCCCAAGAAATTGGCTACCTACGCCAGATCCAGAAAGTCATGAAGTTCACCATTCCCGTTGCGGGTGGCCGTGAGCCAATGGAAGAAGATCCCCCCAAGCGCGGTGGTGGCGGCGGTGGCCGTCGTCGCGGTGGTGGTGGGGGCGGTGCTCCTAAGGCGGGCGGCAAGCCACGTCGCTTCGGCAAACCATCTGGTGGTGGCGGCAATGGCGGCCCCGGTGGTGGTGCAGGTGGCGGCAAACCGCGTCGCCGTCGCAAACCCGCAGCGTAACTGCTGATCCCCACAAGAAATTCAGTGCGGCGCGTTGCTAAAAACCCGCCGCACCGCTCTTTGATCTAAAACTTGGTTAACACGTTTTGGATAAACCTATGCGCAAGGACGTCCCCGCATTGGTTTGACACGCTGATGCACTCACGAGCTACTGACACGCAGCAGGCTTTCCACCTGATCTGACGTGTCGTCCAACGGACTGCGAGAGGGGTAAAATCCACCGCGCAAGGACACAGCATATTGGGCGGCGCCGCCTTATTTAACGGCCACTTCCCTTACATAATAATTGAGCGATGACGCAGCAACGCTGCCGACAGCCGATGCCTCAAAACGGGACATGGGCCAATTGGCGTTTCTCAATCACGATTTAGCGGAACAACAACAGCGGGACATGGGCCGAACGCACCATCTCGGTGGTGGTGGAACCGATTATCAAACTGCGCACACGGCTGTGCCCATAAGCACCCATCACCAACATATCCGCACCCTCATCACCCACCAGACCGGCAATCGCTGTCTCGGGCTGTCCATCCACAAACGACGCAGTAATCTCAAGGCCCGCACCGGACAACAACGCCGCAGCACCGTCCAGCTTTTGCTTAGCCTCGGCGGTTTGGGTGCCAACCGTTACAACTTGGCCAGGCAACCCTTGGAACAGCTTTGCATTCGCCACATGGTCCGCCGCTTTCAACGAAGAGGTGCCGCCGTCAAACGCAAGCGCAAAGCTTTCAACCGGCTTGAACGCGCGTGATGTAACAAGGATCGGCTTTTCGCAAGAACGCACGACGCGCTCAACGTTGGAGCCAAGATGCAGCTTGGCAAAATCCGCTGCCTCGCCGCGCTTACCGATCACAACCAACTCAGCATCCGCCGCCAATGTCGCAAGCTCAGCCAGCAGATCACCTTGGCGCAAAACCGTGCTGACCGAAACACCGGCGGCAGCGATACGCGCCTCGGCATCTTCCAAAATGGCACGGCCCCGCACTTGGTTCAGTTTGGCGCGTTCTTCATCAAGGGCCGCAAGGTCCTCCATCAACTTGGTACGTGCGCCCAGTCCAATGTTGCCCGAACGATCCGCCTTGGCTTCGCGGCGCCCCAAAATATGCGCCACAACAACGTGGCCGCCAATTTTGCTGGCGACCCAAGCCGCATGATCACACACGCTGTGCGAATACTCAGAGCCATCAACAAGTGCGACAATCTTTTCCAACGTATCAGCCATGTTAGTGTCCAATCATATCTTCAAGCGCGCCCGGTTTGTCCGCGACACCCAGTTTATCAACGATGGTTTCTGATGCCTCATTCAGGCCAATCACATCCACCTCTGCACCGTCGCGGCGGAACTTCATCACAACCATATCAAAGGCCGCCACTGACGAAATATCCCAAATATGCGCGTTGCTTACGTCAATCGTAACACGTTCAAGCGCTTCGCCAAAATCAAACGATTTGGTGAACTGATCAGACGAGGCAAAGAAAATCTGACCCTCAACAGTGTAGGTGCGGTGACGCCCATCATCAGACAACACACTGCGCACCCGAAAGATTTGCGCAATTTTGCCAGCAAAGAAAATGCCCGACAGCAACACACCAGTCAGAACACCGATGGCCAAGTTGTGCGAATAGACAGTGACCGCAACTGTGGCCAACATCACGATAGACGATGACATCGGGTGCTCACGCAGGTCTTTCAGAGAGGACCAGCTGAACGTGCCGATCGACACCATGATCATGATCGCCACCAAGGCAGGCATCGGAATTTGCTTCACGATATCGCCCAGCACAACAATCAAGAACAGCAAGAAAACACCCGCCGCAAAGCACGACAAACGCCCGCGCCCACCGGATTTCACGTTAATCATCGATTGGCCAATCATCGCACAACCGGCCATGCCGCCGATGAAACCAGTGGCCGTGTTGGCCAAACCTTGGCCAATGCATTCGATGTTTTTGTCAGAATTTGTATCCGTCAGATCATCAACCAATGAAGCAGTCATCAAGCTTTCCAGCAGACCCACAACCGCAATAGCAAGCGCCACAGGGAAGATGATCTGCAATGTCTCAAACGTCAGCGGAATGTCAGGCAACAAAAAGATCGGCAGGGTATCGGGCAGCTCGCCCATGTCGCCCACAACGCGCACATCAAGCCCCATGAACATCGCAAGCGACGTCAGCACAACAATCGTTACCAGCGGCGATGGAATGGCCGTGGTCACGTAAGGGAACAGATAAATAATCGCCAAACCCGCCGCCGTCATCACATAGGTCAGCGTGTTCACACCACCTGTAGCGGGGTTCAGTTCCGGCAATTGCGCGAGGAAAATAAGGATCGCCAGCGCATTCACAAAACCTGTCATCACAGATTTGGAAACAAAGCGCATCACACTGCCAAGCTTTAACACACCCGCACCGATCTGGATCAGACCTGCCAGAACCGTGGTCGCCAACAGATATTCCAGACCGTGATCGCGCACCAACGTCACCATCAAAACAGCCGTCGCGGCGGTAGCAGCACTGATCATACCGGGGCGGCCGCCCGTGATCGCGGTAATCACCGCAATGCTGAACGAGGCATAAAGACCAACCTTAGGATCAACGCCCGCAATGATCGAAAACGCAATCGCCTCGGGGATCAGCGCAAGCGCCACCACAAGGCCCGCAAGCAAATCATTGCGGATGTTGCCAAACCAATCGTTGCGAAAGTTCGTTATATAATACGCCAGCATCTTTATGTGTCCTCAGTCGGGGTTAGGCGCGATGTAACAGGGGCGCTGCGCGATGCATACCCCCCTCCTCACATACGGCCCTTTGTGACCAAAGACGCTATGCAGTGCGCGCACTGTTCCGGCCTAGTCCGTGCGGTCTTCAGAAAAAGCGTAAATCACCAAACCGATGGTAATGGTCACAGCGAACAAACCAAAGATTACTGGATATGCACCCTGCGCGCCAAAACTGTCGTAGATGCGCCCTGTGAGCATCTGAAAAATGCCAACGCCGCCAATCCCGAACAAGTTCAACAACGTCACACCGCGCCCCGTCAGATGGGACGGGAAAAAGCTGCGCGCGTGGGCGGTAATCACCGGAAATCCGGACCCCGCCATGCCAATCACCGCAAGCAAGATCACCGCAGTCCAAACTTGTGGCACCGGATTAATCGCCAGAAACGCCAGACACAGCACACCGATGCTGTTGCCAATAATGATGACCCATTTGCGCGTGCCAAAAATGCGGTCTGCCGGCGCATAAAGGAATGTGCCCGCAACCATGGCAAGCCCCATCACAAGACCCGCTGTGCCAATAAACGCCGGAAGCGCGCCGTGCAGATCATCGAAATACGGCCCAATCCAAAGCCCCCTAATCCCTGCGGCGGCGGCATAATTCACAA
The DNA here is from genome assembly GCF_965655635.1 of Nereida sp. NCBI lineage: Bacteria > Pseudomonadati > Pseudomonadota > Alphaproteobacteria > Rhodobacterales > Roseobacteraceae > Nereida > Nereida sp. The sequence continues at coordinate 51,908 of NZ_CBFHHE010000008.1, read as the reverse complement.
ACATCAACGGGAAAATTAACCACAGCGCGGGCATCCGCAACAGCGTAAGAACAGAGCCGTCTTTGGGCGCGTCCACTTCACGCGCAGGATCGCGGATCAGGGCAAACATCACCACAGCCGTGGCTGCCGTAAGTGCCGCAAGCCCCATCAACGTGGCGCGCCAGCCAAAGGCCTCAACCGCCCAAGCAGTGGGTGCGGCAGATAGCAAATTACCCAAACTCCCAATCCCGATCATCACACCCGCAAGGGTGGCAAACACAGCCGGTGCATAGATTTTGGCAAAGATGAAATACCCCGCCATCAACACCGCTGAACATCCGATGCCAATCAAAACCATCGCCAATTTGATGTGCAGCACAGTGGTGGCCATCGCAAAAACCACCGCCCCAAGCGCGCCAATCATCAACAATGCGGGCGCTGTTTTGCGCGGCCCGATTGTATCAAGCGCCCAGCCCACGGGGATTTGCATGACCGCAAATGTCAAAAACCACAGGCCCGAAGCCGCCGCCAGATCATCAGGCGTGGCGCCAATATCGCGACCTAGAACACCTGTCAAAACCGCCAAAAACGCGCGGTAGAATTGCGACAACACATAAGCAAAAATCAATGCGGCGATGCCAGCTTTCATGGGGGTGCTCGGGTTCAAATTGTCCTAGGGCGTACCGCTGCCATGCAACGGGCAGCCGCGCAAGTCTGCAATCAACTTTGCGGCGCAGCGCGCCTATGCCATAAATCACACCATGACAGTCCTGACCCCCTCCGCCGGCCCTGCTGAATCCCGTGGCCTTTGCACAGATTGCGGCGTCTCGCGCATGGGGATCGCCAAGTCCTGCGGCACCGCGTGCCAGTTCATCAAACCAGACTACCCCGCGATGGAAACCGTCGTACAAGGGCGCACACGGCGCGCAACGGGGGACGAGGTTTTCTTTGGTCCGTTCCAGGCCATGTACCGCGCCGCTTTAACCCCCGCGCGCGAGGGGGCGCAATGGACGGGGCTGACCACGCGGCTCGCTGAAAAGATGCTGGAAGACGGCAGTGTGGACGGCGTGATTTGTATGGTGCCGGACGCTGATGATCCGTGGAAACCCGTTCCCGCGATCATTACTGAGGCCGCCGATATGGCCCAAGCCCGCGGGATGCGAATGGGTTACGCACCGCTGCTGGCCATGCTGGAACCCGCCGCCGAAATGGGCCTTAAACGGCTGGCGATGATCGGCATCCCCTGTCAGGTGTATGCCCTGCGCCGCATCGAAGAGCAGCTTGGATTTGAGTCCATCACAGTCATCGGAACACCGTGTTCCGACAACACCACCACCGCCAATTTCCATGACTTTTTGGCGCGCCTGTCCGACAAACCCGAGACAATCACATATCTTGAGTTTCGCGCTGATTATCACGTTGAGCTGCGCTTTGACGATGGCCGCTCGCAGACCATCCCGTTCCTGCAGTTGCCGCTGTCTGATTTATCGCCTGACTTCTTTCCACTGACCTGTCGCACCTGCGTGGATTACACCAACACGCTGGCTGATATTACCGTGGGCTACATGGGCGGCACCGGTGAGCAATGGGTGATCGTGCGCAATGACCGCGGCGCCCGCGCCCTTGAGGCCATCCGCCCAGAGGTCAAACTTTCAGCCCCCGCCGGTAAGGGCAAACGCGCCGGTGCGGTGGCCGGTTTTCGTGACAACACTGCGCGCGCGGCGGGCGGGCTTCCCCTGCGCAAAATGCCAAATTGGTTGCGCCCAATTGTAGGCTGGCTCATGCCCCGCATCGGACCGCGCGGCATCGAATTTGCCCGCGCAAGGCTTGAGATGAAAGCAGTTGAAGCCGTGTTGCACCTGCGCCGCGAAGAGCCTGCAAAGATGAAGAATATGATCCCCGATCATGTCTGGGACCTTGCTGCGCCCTATGATGTGACCCCCCAAGAGGGCGAACGTCAAAAGCCGTAAAGCCGCGCAGGTGTATCGACCAGAATGCGGCGGCGGGTGTCCTCATCGGTGACGATCCCCATGAAGTGGTTCAGCAAGACCCCCGCATCCGGCAGTTTCGCATCCGCCAGCATAATATGGGGCCAATCGCTGCCCCAAACGCAGGCGTCAGGATTGGCGCGCGCCAGTGTTTCGATAAAGCTGCTGGCAGCTTCATACGGCGCATCGCACAGCCTGTAAGGGGCGCTTAGCTTTACGTGACAAGCCCCATCGGACACCAATTGGCGCAATGTCTCAAAGCCTTCTTGCTGGGTGCCAAGGCTTAGATCAGGCCAACCGATGTGGTCAAAACATACGGGCACCGGCATGGCACGCACATCATCCGCAAGTTCTTGCATGTGTTTGTGAGTGTTCATCAGCATCTGCACATGCATCCCGCGCGCCGCAAGCATCGGCGCAATCCGCTTCACGCCGTCCCACGACAATACACCACCGTGCACATAGTTCAGACGCACGCCCACAATGCCCGCATCACGCAGATCATCCAGATCCGCCTCGGTCGCCTCATCCGTGACAAGCCCGATCCCCCGCGCAGCATCGCCCATCGCCGAAACAGCGGCTTTCGTCACATCGTTATTCGCCCCGTAGAGGATCGAGTGCACGATCACGCAGCGCTCCATGCCCAGCACGTCCATATGATGGCGGTAGCGCGTGACATACTCATAAAGGCTGCCGGCGGCCGGGTCCTCAACACGGCCATCCCACAACGGCATATCATCGCCCACCATATGAATATGCGCATCACACGCCCCACGCGGCACGTTTCCAATGGGCGACGTGGGTGTGTCAATCGGGGGCAAGGCAGCGGGCAGCATGTCGGCTCCTATCGGATTTATGGCGTTTCTTAGCTTTGGAGTAGCCCAGCAGGTTTGGTAGAGACAAGGGATGGAAACATTTGCCGACATACTGCTGCGCGCCTTTGCTCTGATCGCCCAAGGGGATCCGGTGCTGCGCGGTGTTGTGGGGCTGTCACTTTATGTCACCCTAAGTGCGACTGCAATTGCCTGTGTGATTGGCCTGCCGTTGGGCGCGGTTGTGGGCGGCACACAGTTTGCCGGACGCGGCGGCGTTATCATCTTTCTGAACGCGTTGATGGGCCTGCCGCCTGTGGTGGTGGGTTTGGTGGTGTATCTGCTGTTGTCAGCAAGTGGGCCGCTTGGGGTGCTGGGCCTGCTTTACACGCCTGCCGCCATGATTATTGCGCAGACCATTCTGATCACGCCGATTGTTGCGGCCCTAACGGTGCAAGTGACATCGGATATGCACAGCGAATACCGCGAGCAGTTCCGTTCTATGGGCGTTGGACGGCTGGCACAGATTGGAGCGCTGATGTGGGATGCGCGGCTGGCGTTGGTGCCTGTGGCGCTTGCGGGTTTTGGCCGTGCCGTGGCCGAAGTAGGCGCGGTCATGATTGTGGGTGGGAACATCAACCACGTCACCCGTGTCATGACCACCTCGATCGCGCTTGAAACCAGCAAGGGCAATCTTGAGCTGGCGCTGGCCCTTGGGATTGTGCTGTTGCTGATCGCACTTCTGGTGAATGCGGCCGTGATGACATTGCGCTCTGCCTCTGTGAGGGCTGCTTATGCGTGAGCCCGCAAATATCATCCGCGCTGATTTCGGCGGCACCCTTCTTGAGACACGCGGGCTAACCTACCGCGCCGATGGCACGCGCTTTGTGGATGACGTTTCGCTTCGTCTGCGCGAGGGGCGCATCACCACAATTTTGGGGCCCAACGGTGCGGGCAAAAGCCTGTTGCTGCGTTTGATCCACGGGTTGATCGCGCCGACATCTGGCGATGTCATCTGGAACGGGCGCACCCTTGATGCCCCTGCCCGCGCGGCCCAAGCGATGGTGTTTCAGCGCCCCGTGATGATGCGCCGCTCTGTTGCGGGCAACTTACGATTTGCGCTGAAGGTAAAGGGTGTGCCCCGCAACGCGCGCGCCGCCCAAGTAGAGGCGCTGCTGACCAAGGCGGGCCTTCAGGATATGGCAACACGCCCCGCACGGCTTTTGTCCGGTGGTGAGCAACAAAAGCTGGCGATTGTGCGTGCCACCATTGGTGCGCCGCGCATGCTGATGCTTGATGAGCCGACGGCCAACCTTGATCCATCAGCCACGCGCGCCGTCGAAACATTGGTGCAAGATGTCCAGGCCCAAGGCACCACGGTGGTGATGGTCACCCACGACCAAGGACAGGCCAAACGCCTTGCTCAAGATGTGGCGTTTTTACAAAGCGGCCGCCTTGCCGAGGCCGGTCCCGCCGCGCGCCTTTTGACCGAACCACAATCACGCCCCATGAAAGCGTGGCTGGGTGGAGAGCTTTATGTGGACTAAATGCGCGGGTCTGATTTTTGCGTTGGTACTGTCTGTGCCGGTGATGCCAACGGGGGCAAAAGCTGAGCAATTCATCGTGGTACAATCCACCACATCTACCCAAAACTCTGGGCTGTTTGATGCGATTTTACCTGTGTTTGAGGCCGCAACCGGCATTGAAGTCCGCGTTGTGGCAGTTGGCACAGGACAGGCGTTGCGCAATGCCCAAAACGGCGACGGAGATGTTTTGCTGGTGCATGCCAAAGCTGCAGAGCAGGCCTTTGTGGATGCGGGCTACGGCCTGCCGCGCCGCGATGTGATGTATAACGACTTCGTGCTGATCGGCCCAAAAGACGATCCTGCGGGCATTCGCGGAACACGCAGCGCGGCTGGGGCGCTGGCCCGTATCGCCGCCCAAAAAGTACCCTTTGCCAGCCGCGGTGATGACAGCGGCACCCACAAAGCCGAGATGCGGATGTGGGGCGCGCTTGACCCAACAGATGCCTCAGGCACGTGGTACCGCGAAACGGGCAGCGGCATGGGCGCGACCCTGAACACCGGCATCGCCATGGGGGCGTATGTGCTAAGCGACCGCGCCACGTGGCTGGCCTTCGGCAACAAAGCAAACCACGACGTACTGGTTGAGGGCGATCCGGCGATGTTCAACCAATACGGCGTGATCGTGGTAAACCCCGCGCGCCACCCTCACGTCAAAGTGGCCGAGGCCCAACGCTTTGCTGCCTGGTTAACCCAAGATGAAGGACAGAGCGCCATCGCCGCGTTCACCGTCGCCGGCACCCAGCTTTTCTATCCAAACGCAACACCACGTTAAGGGCTGTCATTTGCCGCGCGATGGTGATTTATCACGGCGGAGTTTGACGGACGTTTTACAAGGGACATCCAAATGGACAAAGATCTGAGCTTTTTCTTGATCATCGGCCTAATGCTTGTGGTCGGTGTGATGGTTGCCCTTCAAGGGCCGCTTAACGCCAAACTGTCACAAAACATCGGCAGCTTTGTTCTTGGCTCAGCCATTTCATTTGCTGTTGGCTTGGTCGCGCTGATCATCTTGTGGTTTGCGGGCGGCGCACAAGGCAGCCTTGCCGCAATCAAAGTGCAGCCACTTTATCTGTTAAGCGGTGGTTTGTTGGGCGTATGCTTTGTGTGGGCCTTCACATGGGCAGTGCCGCAAATTGGTGTGTTCTTCGTGGTGATCTCGGCAATCATCGGACAGATGATCGGCGCAGTTGTGATTGCGCGGATCGGCATGTTTGGGGTCGCCCCCAGCTATCTCGGCCTATCACAGTTTGTCGGGCTTGGCTTTTTGACTGTAGGCGCCGTGCTGATCTATCGCTAGATCATTGGGCCTGTTGCGACCGGCCTTTCAAACAGAAATCATTGCTGATCGATAATCCCGCGTTTGCGCAACGTGGGGCTAAGACGGGCGGCTGTACCTGTTTCAAACCGTGAACGGGTGCGCAGAACCGGCGTCGTTTCAGAGGCGTCTTTTGTACCCTCGCGGAACACAATAATCAAACCACTGGCAATGATGATCGCTGCACCAAGTAGGGTCGTCGCGTCAGGGAATTCCGAAAAGAGCAGCACGCCAAAAATGGTCGCCCAAATGATTTGGCTATACTGCATCGGCGCGACGATTGCCGCGTCCCCCTTTTTGTAGGCCACAATCATGCAAAGCCCCGCAAGGTTCACAAGGATAGACATAGCGAGGGTACCGACCAAATCAGGAAGGGTCATGGGAACATAGACAAACGGCAGGGCCACGCCCATCAACACAAAGTTGGCCATCATGGGGTACAACATCAAAACAATCGTACGTTCGTCCTTACCAATTTTGCGCACGATCACCGAGGCAAGCGCTCCGCCAAACGCGCCCATCAACGCAGCGGCATGGCCAAGCCCCAGCTCGGTTCCCCCCGGGCGCAGCACCACCAAAACACCGCTTAGGCCCAGCGCAACCGCAACCCAGCGCCGCCAGCCGACAGTCTCCCCCAAGATCGGAATGGACAGTACGGTAATGATCAGCGGACTTGCGAAAATAATGGCGTAGGTCTGGGTCAACGGCAGCACGGAGAAGGCGTAGAACACGCTGATACCTGTGGCGACTGCGGCAAGGGTGCGCAGGGCGGTCCACCACGGGTGACGCGGAATAAGGTTGGATTCGGTCTGGTCGCGCATAAGCATCATCATGACCATCGGAAAGCCGAACAGCCCGCTGAAGAACAAAATCTGGAAAGGCTGATAGCTTACGCCCAGTACTTTGACGATCACATCATGAGTCGAGAAAATAGCAAAACCCAAAAGGGCATAAAGCGCGGCAGATGTATTGTTGGACATAAAGGCGGCCTGACTGGTTTTAGTCATGGCTAAAACAAACGCCCGCCCTGTGACAAGATGCATCAGGGCGGGCGCTGTGAATTGTTGTGAAGCGTGCCCTTAAAGGGACGCGTCCAAAGCGGCCAAGATAACGTCGCCCATCTGGCTGGTGCTGATTGGGGTGCCACCGTCTGGGCCCATCAGATCACCAGTACGCGCACCATCGGCAAGCACTTTTTCAACCGCTGCTTCAAGGCGAGCAGCCTCGGCGCCTTGGTCAAACGAATAGCGCAGCGCCATCGCGAAGGACAAAATACACGCGATTGGGTTCGCTTTGCTTTGGCCTGTGATGTCAGGTGCGGAACCGTGTACCGGCTCATAGAGCGCTTTGGGGCGACCGTTTTCGCCAATTGCACCAAGAGATGCGGAAGGCAGCATGCCAAGCGAGCCAGTCAGCATTGCAGCACAGTCAGACAAAATATCACCAAACAGGTTGTCTGTCAGGATCACGTCAAACTGCTTAGGCGCGCGGACCAACTGCATTGCGCCGTTGTCTGCGTACATGTGGCTTAGCTCAACTTCGGGGTATTCAGCGTGCACTTTGGTCACGACTTCGCGCCACAAAATGCCGCTTTCCATCACGTTCGCTTTTTCCATAGAGCAAACGCGTTTGTTACGGCGCATAGCCAACTCAAACGCAGAGCGCGCAACGCGGTCAATCTCGGCTTCGGTATAGCGCTGGGTGTTGATGCCCACGCGTTGGCCGTCTTCTTCGAAGATGCCCCGTGGCTCGCCGAAGTATGAACCTGATGTCAGCTCACGAACGATCATGATGTCGAGGCCAGAGACGATGTCACGCTTCAGGCTTGAGAAGTCAGCCAATGCGTCAAAACACTGTGCCGGGCGCAGGTTTGAGAACAGATCCATCTCTTTGCGCAGGCGCAGCAGGCCGCGCTCGGGCTTCACGGAGAAGTCCAAATCATCATAGGCAGGGCCACCAACGGCACCGAGCAAAACGGCGTCCGCGGCATGTGCTTTGGCCATCGTGTCATCGTGCAAAGGCGTGCCGTGAGCATCGTAAGCCGCACCACCGACAAGGTCGGTTTCAACGTCAAACAACAGGTCGCGCTTGTCGCCGAACCACGCGATAACGCGCTCAACCTCGGCCATGACTTCGGGGCCAATGCCGTCACCGGGCAGGATCAAAAGGGAGGGGTTCGCCATTGCAACAAGTCCTTCTTAAAATTGGTTGCCTAGCGGGTAGCCCGTTCGCCCCCAATGGTCAAGAAATCAGGGCCTCAGGGTAACGTCCGCCCAGACCAAACCGTGCCGCCCCATGCCGGCAGACGGCCATAAAACACCGCTGCTGCGCGGTGTAATATCGGGCGAGGCCAGAACATAACTAAGCCGTAAGCGGTAGGCATTTCGAAATTCAGCTGTGTGGGCAGTTGGTGCTGCATCCTGCAGATCAGCGCGCGCAAACATTTGCCCCATCAGTGGGCCCTGCGTTGGATCAAGATTAAAGAGGCCCGCAAGAATGAAGGACTGAGACATGCTTGCGGCCCCGTTTGGCGCACCACGCTCGGCCAAGGCGGTATCAAGGCGACCATCCAATAGATGCGCCCAAAGGCGGATCTCGTCTGCGTTACGTTTGCCGTTGCGGTCTTCGTCCCTATCAAAAATGGGTGGCGTTGCCGCAAAAGTAGCTAGGACAAAGCCATCAAACGGCACGATCCAATGCACCTGAGATGACAGCCGTTGCGCCGCTTGGGCGCGCGCAGACGGGAAAGGGGCGCCATCGGGATAAGTTGGCAAATCAGCATCAGGCAAGTCGCGCCATAACAGATCAGACAGATCGATCACTGGCCCAGCGATGGGGCGTTTTGAAAGCACTGCAACACCGCCGTGGCCCGCAAACCGTCCGTACCCTTAGGCGTCGCGGGGTTGGCCCAGCTTACCGTCGCCATCCATATCAAGCCCCGTAGCCATGCCCGCGTTAGGCAAGCTGGTAAACATATGATCAAAACCAAGATGGGCGTTCAGGACGGTAAGCGCGCGGGCGTCATAATCCCAATCAATGCCCTGCAAGATCAAAACATCCGGATTTGCCTGTTTGATCAGCGCGACGCGGGCCATGACTTCATCAGTTTCGCGTTTGATATCGCGGAGCAAAAGCGCGGGACCACGGGCCTGAAGTTCTGCTTGATAGGTTGCAATGCGCAGGGTCTGAGACATCGCCAAGCCCGCGCAAACTGTTACCCAGATACAAAGGGCCGTCAAGATTGGTTTCGCAAAGCCACTGAAGCCTAGGCCACCAGAAAATCGTCGGCCTCGGCGACTTCTGCGGCATAGGTGCGGCGGCGTTGGTCGGCGATCATATGGGCCACGCGGCTCATCGCGATGCCACGCATAAACAAAGATGCCGGTAAAATGCCCACGCTGCCATCGTCCATACCAAGGTCTGCGGATTGGTCATTGCCATCGGGCCAAAGAAATCAGCCGAAAGCTGAACCACCACAGGGATGATGAATGGCAGCAGAAACCTTAACATAATGTTAAAACGCGCATCCTTGTTGAGGCGGCGCACCACATCACCACCAGCGGTTGGATCGAACATAGGCAGGTTGATCCACACGTTGAACGTGCCCGAATTACTCGGCCAACGGGACAAACGAAGCGCGGCCAAAAATACCGCAAGCGATAGCAGCGAGGTCAGATAGCTGATGCCTGCGGCGGTGCGCACGGCATTGACAATCTCGGCGGGGCTGTCCGCAGGAAGCATGCCCACCACCAGACGCACGGGCGAGAACGGAAAATCAATCGATGCGCCAATCAGCTGGCCGATGGCGGCGGTAAATTCGGTTACGGGCGTGGCGTCGTACTTCCCACTACAAATAATCGACAGAACCAAAACGGTGAAAAATAGAGAACCGAAACGAATCCGATTAAAGGGCGGTGCAAAGCGGAACTCAATAAGCGAGGGATAGTCCGATTTATATTCGATGAACGTCAGAATGGCCGCAGCGATGGCGATGAAGGATACAATTTCCGACCCACCAGCGATGGTTGTGGGCAACATCACTGACGGCAACGCGATAAGCAGGATGACACAAAAGGCGCGAATAGCTGCGCCAGCAAAACGGGAAAACATCACCAAAACCTCAAACTCGTTATGCATAAACCAGGTATACACACGCTTATTTACGCACCCTTTTGCGCGAAAACCTGCGCATGGGCGTCTAGTTAATGATCAAGATATGCCCATATTCAAAAATCCAAACAACTGTTTTGCATCTGTGATGTCTGATTTTGATACTACTTTAGGGAGGAAGTAGTGCGGGTTTGCACCACGTTTGGAAATCCCAAAAAACAAGGCACAAGATGTTGCGAGAGGCAAAAATGAAGGCACAAGTCCGTTAAGCCAAGATGAACAGCAACAGTCAGCTATTTACGCAAACTTGCCCAAACCCGCGGCCCAAAACGAAAAACGCCCACCCAGAAACCACTGGATGGGCGCATAATCTGAAAGCCTAAGGGCGTTAGACCCAAGGACGGCTTTTGGACAGCTCGGCCTCGAATGTGTCGATGGAGGCGGCCTTTTCCATGGTCAAGCCAATGTCATCAAGACCGTTCATCAGGCAGTGCTTTTTGAACGCATCAACTTCGAAAGAGAACGCTTCGCCGTCGGACGACGTGACGGTTTGCGCTTCCAGATCGATGATCATGCGCGCGTTCGAGCCTTTCTCCGCGTCTTTCATCAACACATCAACGGCCTCTTGGGGCAGCACGATCGGCAGAATGCCGTTCTTGAAGCAGTTGTTGAAAAAGATGTCTGCAAAGCTGGTTGAGATGACAGACTTCACGCCGAAGTCTTTCAGCGCCCACGGCGCGTGCTCGCGCGAAGAGCCGCAGCCAAAGTTATCGCCAGCGACCAAAATCTCGGCGTTGCGGTAGGCGTCTTGGTTCAGAACGAACGTAGGAATTTCCGCGCCGTCGTCATCATAACGCATTTCGTCGAACAGGTTCACACCTAGGCCCGAACGTTTGATGGTTTTCAAAAATTGCTTTGGGATGATCATATCAGTGTCGATATTGATCAAAGGAAGCGGCGCGGCGATCCCAGTAAGGGTTTCGAATTTATCCATAATGGTCTCCTTCGTGAGACAGAAATTTATGTGGCCCGCTGCTGCGCATTTTGCGGCGTGCAGCAGGCAAAAGACTTAGCTAAAATCCCGAATGTCAGTAAGCTTGCCGGTTACAGCAGCCGCCGCCGCCATGGCAGGTGACATCAAGTGCGTACGACCACCGCGGCCCTGACGGCCTTCGAAGTTACGATTGGACGTTGCCGCACAGCGCTCGCCGGGGGCGAGTTGGTCGGGGTTCATCGCAAGGCACATAGAACAGCCCGCAAGGCGCCATTCGAAACCGGCTTCCTTGAAGATGTCCGCAAGGCCTTCTTCTTCGGCTTGTGCGCGCACAAGGCCGGAACCGGGTACGACCATTGCGCGCATACCGTCTTTGATCTTTTTGCCTTTGAGGATTTCCGCCGCTGCGCGCAAATCTTCGATACGGCCGTTGGTGCATGACCCGATGAAGACTGTGTCAATCTCAACGTCAGTCAGCGGTGTTCCTGAGGTCAGGCCCATGTAATCAAGCGAGCGTTGCGCTGCGTCGACTTTGCCGCCTTGGAAATCAGCCGCCGCTGGAACATCTGCGGTGATTGGCAGCACATCTTCGGGGGATGTGCCCCATGTGACGACCGGTGCGATGTCTTCTGCTGCGATGGTCACAACCATGTCCCAATGCGCGTCATCGTCGGAATAGAGCGTTTTCCACCACGCAACTGCAGCATCCCAATCAGCGCCTGTTGGCGCGTTGGGGCGACCTTTGCAGTAATCGAATGTTTTCTCATCAGGGGCGATGATACCCGCACGGGCACCACCTTCGATGGCCATGTTGCAAACCGTCATGCGGCCTTCCATAGACAGATCGCGGATCGCTTCGCCGCAATACTCAATCACGTAGCCAGTACCACCTGCCGTACCGGTTTTGCCGATAACAGTCAGGGTGATGTCTTTTGCAGTTACGCCTGGGCGCAGTTTGCCTGTGATCTCAACCTTAAGGTTCTTTGACTTTTTCTGGATCAACGTTTGTGTCGCCAGAACGTGCTCAACCTCGGATGTGCCGATGCCGTGGGCCAGCGCACCAAATGCGCCGTGGGTGGCCGTGTGGCTGTCGCCGCACACAACAGTCATACCCGGCAGGGTCCAGCCTTGCTCGGGGCCGACGATGTGCACGATACCTTGGCGCACGTCAGACACGGGATAGTAGTGAATGCCGAATTCTTTGGCGTTGCTGTCCAGCGCGGCCACTTGAATGGCGCTGTCTTCGGTCATGTTTTTAGGATCATCGCGGCCCGGCGTTGTTGGCACGTTGTGATCCGGAACAGCGATTGTCTTTTCTGGTGCGCGCACAGTGCGGCCAGTCATGCGCAGACCTTCGAACGCTTGGGGTGACGTTACTTCGTGCACCAAGTGGCGGTCGATGTACAAAAGGCACGTGCCGTCTTCGGCTTCGTGGGCCACGTGGGCATCCCAGATTTTATCGTAAAGTGTTTTGGGGGACATGTTGGTCCTCTCCCGTAATATATGTGTGAAGAATAGAAGGTGGATAGAGAATTGAGGGCTAGCGCCTAGTGTAGTCGCGCAAGCACAGTCATGGACGCGCCGTAAAAGCGTTCGCGCAGGCGGGCTCGGTCTTCCATGATGTATCGTTGTTCCATAGCGCTCAGATACAGAGAATCGGCCCTTCTCGCAAGAAGTTAGGCTTGAGATATCTGTATGCGTGGCGCAAACTCACCCCATGGCAGGACATATTGGTGAGACGCGGAGCGATTGGGGCCCAGACCCCGAGACGGCAACAGCCGCCCCTGACGCGTTTCAACCCGCAACGATCGAAGTCATAACAGACACCGCGACGGGCATTTTGCGCCAAGCCGAAATTTTCGCCCAAGGGCTGCTGCGCCCCTCAAGTCTTGTGCAGATCGCAGTTGTCGTTGTTCTGCTGATTATTGCCGAAGTATTGCGGCGGCTGATTAAACCCAGAATGCAGGCGTGGGTGCGCGGCAAGCAGGGTATTCCCAAGTGGCAATTAAGGTGGTTTTTGGTGATCCAGAACCGTCTGCGCGGCATCATGTTTGTGCCCCTTGCCTACGGCGCTGTGGCGATCATGCAGGATCTCTACCGCTTTCCATCAAAATATTACCTGTTGGTTATTGTTGCCAACCTTGCCACGGCTTGGCTGATCGTGGCGTTTGCCACACGGCTTATTCACAACAACCTCTTGCGGCGCGTGGTGAATTGGGCGGCTTGGACGTGGATCACTTTGCGCATCGTCGGGCTGGATAGCGAAATCCAACAGATGCTGGAAAGCGCGCGCATTGGCCTTGGCGAAAGCACCATCAGCGTCTGGCAGATTTTGCAGGGTCTAACCCTGTTGGCGCTGCTCTTTGTTGGCGCGCGCTTTCTGACCCGAACGACCACAACGCGGGTAAACAGCAACGAGGAAATGTCGCCTTCAATGCGGGTGTTGGTGGTAAAGGCCACGCAGGTTGCCCTGTACGGTGCGGCGTTTTTCATTGGGATGCGGGCAGTTGGAATTGATCTGACCGGGCTGGCAGTGCTGTCTGGTGCTATTGGTTTGGGGCTTGGTTTTGGGCTTCAAAAAGTGGTCTCGAACCTTGTGTCCGGCGTGATCATCTTGCTGGATAAGTCCATCAAACCAGGCGACGTGATCAGCCTTGGCGACACATTTGGTTGGATCAACAGCCTTGGCGCGCGGTACGTCAGCGTCGTGACACGCAACGGCAAGGAATACCTCATCCCAAATGAGGATCTTATCACCGGCCAAGTGGTGAATTGGTCTCACTCGAATGATTATGTGCGTCTCGATATTTATTTTGGCACCGCCTATCACGATGACCCCCACAACGTCCGCACCCTTGCGATTGAAGCCGCCAAAAGCGTGGACCGCGTCCTTAGCAGCCCGCGTGCACCAGTCTGTCATATTGTTGGTTTTGGAGATTCGTCCGTTGACTATATCCTGCGGTTTTGGATCAAAGACCCCACAGGCGGGCTGACAAACGTGCGCGGACAAGTCTTTTTGGCCCTGTGGGACACCTTCAAAGCCAATGATATCTCTATTCCGTTCCCGCAAAGGGAGGTAAAGATGATAGAAGGGTCACAGTTAAGCACCAATGCGCTCGACTAGGCGACAGACCGTCACGTTTGTGTTTACATCCTGATTATTGAGATTTAGCAGGCCCGATGCTACTTTGGTGGCAGGCCCAGCGTCGGGGCTTTGGCGACGCGTATAAAGGAGGACAATGTTCTGTCTCTTTCTACAGATGCGGCCCATACGGGTGCCGCAGGTGCAGGTGCCCCGATGAGCACTAAACCCGATACCGCCAAAAGCGATGCGCTGCTGGTGACTATCCTTAAATCCCTCGATGACATGAAGGCCGAAGACGTTGTGCAAATTGATCTGCGCGGCATGTCTGAGATGGGTGATTACATGATCATCTGCTCGGGGCGTTCAAGCCGTCAGGTTGCTGCGATCGCGCAAAACCTTGTGACCGACGTAAAAGCCGCTCACCGTCGCAACGCCAAGCTGGAAGGCAAAAGCGCAGGCGATTGGGTGTTGGTCGACACCGGTGACATCATTGTGCATGTGTTCCGCCCCGAAGTGCGCGAGTTCTACCAGCTTGAAAAGATGTGGCTTAGCCCAGAAGAACAAGCAGAACGCGGCATGCCAACAGGTCCGTCCACACACGATCCATCCGCCGAATAGCACCGCCCGATGACGCGCGTGCACCTATGCGTTGTGGGCCGGCTGCGTGCTGGCCCTGAACGCGACATGATCCAAGACTATGTTGACCGCTTTGACAAAACAGGGCGCAACATGGGGCTTGGACCGATCACCATCACCGAAGTCGATGCAAAAGGTGCCGGTCAACAGACCGAGCATGAGTTGCTGTCGCGTGCGTTGCCCAAAGGGGCCGTGTGCTGCGTTCTGGATGAGCGCGGCAAAGTGATGAGCTCGCCTCAGTTTGCCGAAAAGCTATCGGGCTGGCGCGATCAAGGGGCACAAGACATTGCCTTTATCATCGGTGGTGCCGATGGGTTACTGCCCGAAATGCGCGCCAGTGCTGACGCAAAGCTTAGCTTTGGCGCGATGGTTTGGCCCCATATGCTGGCACGGGTGATGTTGTGCGAACAACTTTACCGCGCCGCATCAATTTTGGCAGGCAGCCCCTATCACCGCGCCTGACATGGTGGGCTTTCGCGCCGGCGTCAGTTTGCCAGTCTTTGATCAATTTTCAGCGCCACTATTAAATGGGGAACCCGTCAACTGTGCGCAGCTCACCTGTTTTGGTGCCACGCCAGTTCATAATGTCACCCCCGATACGGCGCAGCGCGGCGGGATGTGCGGGATCAAGGTGACCAAGGTGGATAAGTAAGGTCGCGATCATCGCCTCTGCAGCGCGGGTTGTGCCACAGGTTGCTTTCACTGCAATGCCCATCTTGGTCTCGGGGATAATGGCGATGAACACGCCTTCTGCACCCGTTTTGATCATTACTTTGCCGCCCATGGCGCGCATCAATTCGGTGCAGGCGCGACCCTCACCCGCGACTAATTCGGGATGCAGAGCCATCGCTTCGCGCAGCGAGACCATAACGCGGCCGCGGCTATTGCCTTCGGTCGCAGATGCAAATGTCGCCATACCACGCGCAAGACCGTGCATCGTGGTGGCAAAGTTAGGGGCAGAGCACCCATCGATCCCAAAAGTAGGGGAGGCAACTTCCGTCACTTCTTCAAACGCACCTTTGCAGGCCTGCTGCACAGGATGATCAAGCAACTCGTAATCCGCATCCCCGCGTAGATGTTTATTCAACAGCAAGAACCCCGCGTGTTTACCAGAGCAATTGTTGTGCACTTGGCACGGGCTTGCATCTGTTTTGATCAGGCGCGCGGCCTCTGGTTTGTCGGCGGGGTGTTGTTGGCCGCAACGCAGATCGTCATCGCCCAAATCCATTTCTGATAGCCATGCCTGAACACGCTCCACATGGATGGCCGCACCATTGTGGCTGGCACATAAAAGTGCGCGTTGTTCAGTGGTCAGATGCTCCGCTGCACCGCTTTCCAAAAGCGGAAGTGCTTGGATCATTTTGCATGAAGAACGCGGGAATATCACCGCATCAGGATCGCCCCATGCCTGCACGATATCGCCTTTTTCGTCGCAAACCACCGCATGCCCCGTGTGCAGGCTTTCGAGCAAATCGTTGCGCCAAAGCGCGATCATGGGGTGAGGAGCCATCAGTTAAGACCTTTTTGGGGCGGTTTTCCGCGTAAATGCTGGGCACAAGGGGTTTTCCCATTGGCTGGTTTCAGGCTAATGTTGCACCATCGAGTTGAAAACCCGCCAATTGCGATGACCCAAGAAAAATCTGGGCCGCAGCGGTGGATCCACAGGCAAAACAGCTTGGAGGCTGTGAACATGATTTCGAAATTGACGACTGCATGCGCGGTGCTGGCCCTTTCGGTTACAGCGAGTTTTGCGCAGGAATCGAGTAACCAAGTGGCGGCCAAAACGGACTGGAGCGTCTTTGTTGAAAGCAACCCGACTGAATGTTGGGCAGTCTCGGCCCCTAAAGAAACGGTAAACACCAAGGATGGCCGCGTCGTTGCGGTGCGCCGTGGTGACATCTTGTTGTTCACATTCTTCCGCCCCGGCGCGTCTGTGAAAAACCAGCTGACCTTCACGGGCGGTTATCCTTTCGCAAACGGATCGACTGTTTCCATGAAGATCGGTTCTGCGTCATTTGATCTGTTTACTGACGGCGAGTGGGCATGGCCCGCAACACCCGAGGATGACGCTAAGATCGTGACAGCCATGAAGCGCGGCGCGACTGCGACGCTTACGGCCCGTTCATCACGCGGCACGATCACCAAAGATACCTTCAGCTTGTCTGGCTACACCGCCGCAGTTGATGACGCCGCAAAGCGCTGCGCAGGCTGATCCCATAATCGCCCATGTGGACTTTGAAACAAAGGACTGGTGCGCGCACTGGTCCTTTTGCGTTTTGACAGGCAGTGCCGTATGAGATGCGTCATATTCCAATTCGGAGATTCCCCAGCATGGCCAATGCACCCGTTACGCCAGATGTATTGACGATCCCGCGCAAGCAAGTGGACGGGCCAGTTAACCTGATCGGACTGACACGCTCTGCGTTGCGCGAAGCACTAATCGAGGCGGGTGCGCCCGAAAAGCAGGCCAGAATGCGAGCAGGCCAGATTTGGCAGTGGCTCTATCAATGGGGGGTGCGCGACTTTGATGCGATGACAAACCTGTCCAAAGCATACCGTGCCGAACTTGCAGAGAATTTCATAATTGAGATCCCCGAAGTTGTATCAAAACAAGTAAGCAGCGACGGCACCCGCAAGTGGTTGGTACGTATCGCTGGCGGCCACGAAGTTGAGGTGGTTTATATCCCCGAAACAGATCGCGGCACCTTGTGCATCAGCTCGCAGGTTGGCTGCACGCTGACGTGTTCATTCTGTCACACGGGTACGCAAAAGCTTGTCCGTAACCTGACCGCGGGTGAAATCATCGGCCAAGTTATGATGGCGCGGGACGATCTGGAAGAATGGCCAACACCGGGTGAAAAGCATGTTGAAGGGCGATTGCTGTCGAACATCGTTCTGATGGGCATGGGTGAGCCGCTTTACAACTTTGAGAACGTCCGCGACGCGATGAAGATTGCGATGGACCCAGAGGGCATCCAGCTGTCACGCCGCCGTATCACTTTGTCGACCAGCGGTGTGGTACCCGAGATTGCCCGCACCGCCCAAGAAATTGGTTGTCAGTTGGCGGTGTCTTTCCACGCCACCACAGACCCCATCCGTGATACCCTTGTACCGATTAACAAGCGGTGGAACATCAAGGCGCTTTTGGATGCGTTGCGCGCCTATCCAAAGGCAAGCAACTCTGAACGGATTACGTTTGAATATGTGATGCTTAAGGGCGTGAACGACAGTGACGAAGATGCGCATCGCTTGGTAAAATTGATCGAGGGCATCCCGGCTAAGATCAACTTGATCCCGTTCAACGAATGGCCAGGCGCACCTTATGAACGCTCGTCGAACAACCGCATTCGTGCGTTCGCAGATATTGTTTACAACGCAGGCTACTCAAGCCCAGTGCGCAAACCGCGCGGCGAAGACATCATGGCAGCATGTGGTCAGCTAAAGTCCACGACCGAGCGCGAGCGTAAATCACGCAAGCAAATTGAGGCCGAAGCAGGCATGGCCGCGCAGGATTGATCTAAAGATCAACCTCTAGCACCCCATCTTTTTCAGCAGCGCGCGACTGGCACAAAATGATTGTGTCTGCGCGCTGTGCTTTTGACAGCACAAAATCACGGTGCTCAACATCACCGCTTTTCACACTGCATTTACACACGCCACAAATCCCATCCGAGCATTTTACATCCACGCGGATACCGTTTTCATTAAGAACATCCGCCGCCGTTTTATCTTTGGGCACCTCAAGCGTACGCCCGTCATTTAGCTTAATGCCAAACGGCTCATTCACGTAATCAGGCTGCTCTGGCACAATGAAATACTCCAGATGTCGCGCTTCTTCTGGAAAGCCCCGCGCCGCAGCAGATTGAATGACAGACTTCATGTAAGCCTCACCGCCACAGGTATAGATGTGCATACCCTGCTGATAGGCGGGTATGCTTTCATCCAGATTAACCCGCGTACCTTCGTCAGTGATGTGTAGATGTACATGGCTGGCCCATGGCGCATTTGCCAGATCATCCAGATACCCCATCGAAGCGCGCGTGCGGCCAGAGTAGTGCAACGCAAACGGACGGCCTTCGGCATGTAATTCATGGGCCATTGCGATCATCGGCGTAATGCCAATCCCGCCACCAAACAAAAGCGTGGTATGTTCTGTCTGCTCAAGGGCAAAGTGGTTGATGGGGGGCGATACAAAGACCCTGCGGCCTTCTTCAAAAATGCGGTGCATCAACTTAGATCCCCCGCGGCCATCATCCTCGCGTAGCACACCGATTTGATAGGTGGTCCTGTCAGCGGGATTACCGGACATGGAATACTGGCGAAGATATTCTGGGGATACCAACACGTCCAAATGCGCACCCGCCTGCCACGCAGGAAGGGGCGCGCCGTCTGCGGCAGTGAATTCATATTTCGTAATATCGGCCGTCATCTTTTCGACTTTTGAGATGCGCATCTCAATCACAGGGCTGTCCCCATCGGCGGTGTAGGTGTGCGCAACCTCGGCCACTTCGCCGCCCGCCAGCTTGGCCTTATAGGCGTCTGCGGTGATCATATCGCGGTAGGCTTTAATCCCGGCTTCTCGGTCCATCTCAAAAGGGTACGGATAGGGGTGCGGCGCAAGGTTGGCCGGATAAACCGCAAGGGTTTGGTCTTCGTATCTCAGATCAAGATCCTTTTGCAGATCGCGCGCATTGACAGGTTTATCCGTAGGTCGGTAGCCGCCATCCTCAGTAATTTCGAGATCCCACCACCACTTTTTGACGCTGTTCAAACCGCCATTACCAACCGCATCATCAAGCTTTGCCAGTAACGGTGCTGCTTTTGGCACATTCATCGCAGCCCACCGAAAGGGCTTTTCCTTGAAGACCCCCTCAAGGTTCCACGGGCAAGTTTTCATACAGCGACCACACATCGCGCCACCTGGTGTTGTAACACGGTATGTTGTGCATTTCTGGCTATCAGATTTCCAAATCTCATAGCCATTGAACATCAGCTTTGGTCCTGCGGTGATCGCCCCGCTTGGACACTCACGCGCACATTTGTTGCACGCGTTACAAAAGTTCTGCAGCCCGAAATCAATCGGCTTGTCGTGACTAAGCGGCAGGTCTGTGGTCACCACACCAGATTTCAGGCGCGGCCCCAAAAAGGGGTTAAGGATGACTTCACCAATGCGGCTGACCTCGCCCAACCCTGCCAAAAGCAACAGCGGCGGCTGCAATACCTCACCGTCCATCACTGTGTGGGCCTTGGCGGAATAGCCAAGATTACGGATTTGTTTAGCCAACACACCGCCCAACAAAGAGAACCGCAAATATGCGCGCATGGATTGCGCAACCGCGATCCAATCATCCCCCGACGACCCCTCCATCGACGGATAGCCCTGATCAACAATCATCGAAATTGCCTGATCATGGGTAGGCGTGATCGGTGTACCCGTTGCATCGTGCGAATACCACGTCCAATCAGGGCAGCGCGAAATGCCAACAGCGTCGACGCCCAAAAAGTAGCTGGTGGCTTTTACCAAATTGGCGGCCTCAGTCGGGCTTAGCTGCGCTTTTTCCGCCGCTGGCACACCGTCTTGCAATAGAACAAACGCCCCAAGCGCACGGCGCTGCGCCGATGACGGAGCAGATTTTCGCACATACAAGCCACCCGTAGAGGCCTTTTGCAGCGGCTTGCCCATATCGCCGAACTGCGCACGCGCAAACATGTCTGTGCGCTTTGGAACGCGCGCCACCCGCGCCTCGTCAATGTAAGTTGTGGGGTCATCTACACGTTTAAGTGTCTCGAACGCATGCGCCCCATCCACAAAGCGCCGCTTGGCAAAAGGCGCCGCGTTCAATGCATTTTTCGCTGATTTTGTGCCAAGTTTCCAACGGATGCCAAACGCACTTTTGGGTTGCTCAGCCAACGGGACAAGCGGGCGATCGGCCGCAAGATCAAGCGAGGTTGTCACAACAGCCAGACCAAACCGCGTACCAACGTAAGGATGGGTCAGCGCACCATTTTCAACAGTTGTAAGGCCAGCGCTGACCGAAAGACGGCCAAGGTCCACATCACTGGTGCTGGCCGTATGCGCGCGCGCCGAATACCCCAAAACGCGTAAGTAATTGGCAATGACAGTCGCAGACTCAGACGCCAGCAAAGCCGCGCGGTGGGCATAGGCACCCTCGATCCATTTTGTACCAATTTCATCCGGTAAAATATCCCGCGGATTTTCGTACAAAAATACAATGGCGTGGGTGTGATCATCAATTGAGGTCACAGGCGCTTGGACCGAGTCTTTCAGATCGGCCATAATCATATCAATGCCTGATGCCAGCGATTTGGTTTGCCGCGTTTGCAGGTCATGGGCCAAACGGTCGATGTCAGGGTTGCGAAACGGCGCCTCGAGGCGATCCGTATCCATGATGCGGCAAATACCGACAGCGGCTGCATCGTTGAAAAAGCCAAAGGCCTTAAGATGGTCCGCGCGCTCTTGAATATCCGATGGGATATCGCTTTGCCCACGGTTAATCAGCCCGTCACGGATGGCATCTAGCATTGCTTGATGTTCGCGCATGGCATTGATGACAGAATGTGGCTTATCAGACGTGAACGTCAGTTGGGTCTGCTTTGGAACGCCGCGCAACATCGGCTGCTCGCCCCGCGCCAAAAGCTCTGAGGGGTATGGCCCCATATGAATGGGACGCGTTTTGTCAGAGAAGAAGCGAACAGTCATAAAGCTGTGATCCAAAGGTTGTTTGGAACAGTGGTAGCAGCATTATGTGACGAAGTGGAATGCCTTGCGGCGGCATCCGGTGCCTCGCGTGTTCACGCATCACTCTCATGGTAGAAGTGAGAGAAAATGGTGAGCCCTACAGGGTTCGAACCTGTGACCTACTGATTAAAAGTCAGCCGCTCTACCAGCTGAGCTAAGGGCCCACACAAGGCGCTTGTCTAGAAAGACACTCCAATGGGGTCAACCCCGTTTTTTCAGAATCTCTTTCCCTTTTATTATGAAATCCCTATATCCGCTCAAATGACCAAAAATACTGATCATATGCCCGTCAATTTTATGAAAATGCACGGTGCCGGAAACGATTTTGTCGTGATCGACAGTCGTAATGGTGGTCCTGTGGTGTCTGCAAAGCTGGTTGCGGCCATCGCTGACAGGAATCGCGGCGTGGGATTCGACCAACTGGCCGTCATCGAGGACGGGCTGCGTCTGACGTTTTACAACTCGGACGGATCCACATCGGGGGCGTGTGGAAATGCGACCCGCTGTATCGCTGAGCGCGAAATGGCAATGACGGGCGTGACAGAGCTTGCGCTTCACACGGGCCGCGGCGCACTTCAGGCAGTGATGGTTGAAGGTGAAACATGGATCAACATGGGCCAGCCGCAACTTGAGTGGCACGACGTGCCGCTTGCCGAGCCACTGGATACCCTATCACTTCCGATTGATGGCAGCCCTGCGGCGACTGGCATGGGCAACCCGCATTGCACTTTCTTTGTGGATGATGCCGAGGCAGTTGATCTGACGTCTTTTGGTCATAAGCACGAGCACCATCCGCTTTACCCCGAACGGACCAATGTCCAAGTCGCTCATGTTTTGGGTCCTGACCATCTGCGGATGCGCGTATGGGAGCGCGGCGCAGGTATCACGCTGGCCTCTGGTTCGTCTTCCTGCGCCACTGCTGTTGCTGCGCATCGTCGCGGATTGACCGGACGCAAAGTGCAAATTGATTTGGATGGCGGTACGTTAGTGATTGATTGGCGTGATGATGGCGTTTGGATGACCGGCCCGACAGCCCATGTTTTTGACGGTGTTCTAACAGCCGATTGGTTGGCGGGCTTATGAGCGCACCTATTTTCTCAAACCACGGATGCCGCCTGAACGCCTATGAGACCGCGGCGATGAAAGAGCTGGCCCAAGGCGCTGGCCTAAATGATGGAGTCATCATCAACACCTGCGCTGTGACCGCCGAGGCTGTGCGCAAAGCGCGCAAAGACATCCGTAAGCTTCGTCGTGAAAACCCCGACGCCAAGGTTATCGTGACCGGTTGCGCCGCACAAATTGACCCCGACAGTTTCGCCCAAATGGATGAGGTCGACGCAGTTATCGGCAACACTGAGAAAATGGACGCCGGCACATGGTCAGGGCTTGCGGCGGACTTTGTCGGTAAGGTTGAGCCCGTTCAAGTTGACGACATTATGTCTGTTACGGAAACCGCAGGGCATTTGATTGACGGCTTTGGCACACGCAGCCGCGCCTATGTGCAGGTCCAGAACGGATGCGATCACCGCTGCACATTTTGCATCATCCCTTACGGTCGGGGCAATTCACGATCCGTAGCAGCAGGCGTGGTGGTTGAGCAGATCAAGCGGCTTGTGGGCCGCGGATATAACGAGGTCGTTCTGACTGGTGTTGATCTGACCTCATGGGGTGCGGATTTGCCGATGGCACCCAAACTGGGTGACTTGGTGATCCGCATCTTGAAATTGGTGCCTGACCTGCCCCGCCTACGTATTTCAAGCATTGATAGTATTGAGGTCGACGACGCCCTGATGGAAGCCATCGCCACACAGCCGCGCCTGATGCCACATCTGCACCTTTCGCTGCAGGCGGGGGATGATCTGATCCTCAAGCGAATGAAGCGGCGGCACCTACGCGGTGACGCGATCGCGTTCTGCCAAGAAGCGCGAAAGCTACGCCCTGACATGACTTTTGGCGCAGACATCATTGCAGGTTTTCCGACCGAGACCGAAGAGATGTTTGAGAATTCTTTGAAGCTGGTTGAGGAATGTGATCTGACGTGGCTGCATGTCTTTCCCTATTCACCACGCCCCGGGACGCCTGCTGCGCGCATGCCTGCGGTGCAAGGTGGCGCAATCAAAGACCGTGCAGCACGGCTGCGGGCCGCTGGTGATGCGCAGGTCAACGCGCATTTAGCCCAGCAAGTGGGCCAGACCCACAACGTGCTGATGGAAAACCCACGGATGGGGCGCACGGAGCAATTCACCGAAGTGCATTTTGAAACAGATCAGCCAGAAAGCCAGATCGTGCAGGCGGTGATCACAGGGCACACGGCAACACATCTGGTTGCATGACACCTGTACTGTATTCATTCAGGCGCTGCCCCTACGCGATGCGCGCACGCTTGGCGATTACGCTGTCGCAAACCCGCGTTGAGCTACGCGAAATCATCTTACGCGATAAGCCGGCGGCAATGCTTACTGCATCCCCCAAAGGCACAGTTCCCGTTTTGATGATTGGCGATGAGGTGATTGAAGAAAGCCTTGATGTAATGAAGTGGGCGTTGGCAGATCATCCGCTTGGTGCATTGTCAGGCGAGGATGCCGAGTTAATCGCCCTGAATGACGGGCCATTCAAATCCGCCCTTGATCGCACGAAATACGCAACGCGCTTTCCGGGCACCGACCCAAACGCCGAGCGTGAAAAAGCCTGCACATTTATTGCAACGCTTGAGGCGCGCCTGTCAGGACCTTGGCTTGGCGGTCATACAGCATCGCTGGCCGATTACGCCATTCTCCCGTTCATTCGCCAATTTGCAAACACGGACGCGACATGGTTCGCCGAGCAGCCCTACCCATGCGTTCAAAAATGGCTAGGTGATTTTTTGGCGTCGCCTCTGTTTCAATCGATCATGAACAAATACGAGCGATGGGACGAGCTAAACCCTTCAGAGCCCGTTTATTTCCCTTCAAATCCGTAAACACATGCAAAAAATAGGTATGTTTGTGCGACATACTGGAGCAGTTTGGCGGGCAGACTTCAATGTGTGCTGGACGGATTGCAATCCGCGTTCTAAATACCGTGTCGATAGCGGCTGCAGGATTCCCTGTGGCCTGTTCATATTTGATCGACCCATTCGGCCGATCCGCCTAATGGAAACAAGGGGAGAACACGATCGTGTCTCACGCAGAAAATACGCAAGGCACCCGCCGCGACTTCATCTACTACGCCACCGCTGGCGCAGGTGCTGTGGTTACCGGCGCTGCCGTTTGGCCACTGGTCAACCAGATGAACCCAAGTGCTGACGTTTTGGCATTGGCATCCATCCGCGTGGATGTGGCCGATGTTGAGCCCGGCACGCAAATTACTGTTCTTTGGCAAGGTAAGCCTGTGTTTATCCGCCGCCGTAACCCAGAAGAAATCGCCGAAGCGCGCGCGGTTGATCTTGGTGCTCTGCCGGATGCGAACGCTGACAACGCGAACATTGCTGCGGATGCGGATGCGTCCGATGAGAACCGTTCTCTTGATGAAAACGGCGAGTGGTTGGTTATGATGGGCGTTTGTACCCACCTTGGTTGTGTGCCTCTTGGCGACGGTGCTGGTGAATTTAACGGCTGGTTCTGCCCATGCCACGGTTCACACTACGACACCGCAGGCCGTATCCGTAAGGGTCCAGCGCCACGCAACTTGCCCGTTCCAACGGCATCGTTTGTCGACGAAACAACAATCCAACTCGGTTAAGGGAGATACCATATGTCTGGAATTCCACACGACCACTATGAACCAAAGTCAGACGGCCAGAAATGGCTGCACAAGCGCCTTCCCATTGTAGGCCTGCTTTATGACACACTTATGCTTCCCACACCAAAGAACCTTAACTGGATGTGGATCTGGGGTATCGTTCTGACGTTTACTCTGGCACTTCAAATCATCACCGGCATCGTGCTGGTTATGCACTATGTACCGCACGTTGATATGGCGTTTGCGTCTGTTGAGCACATCATGCGTGACGTGAACGGCGGCCATATGATCCGCTATTTCCACATGAACGGTGCGTCGCTGTTCTTTGTCGCTGTATATGCCCACATTTTCCGTGGCCTATACTATGGCTCGTACAAAGCGCCACGTGAGGTGACATGGATCATCGGCATGCTGATCTACCTGTTGATGATGGGTACAGCATTCATGGGTTACGTTCTCCCTTGGGGCCAGATGTCGTTCCACGGTACAGCGGTTATCACTGGCCTATTCGGTGCGATCCCGTTTGTTGGTGAAAGCATTCAAACATGGTTGCTTGGTGCATCCGCTGTTGGCCAGCCTGCGCTGAACCGTTTCTTCAGCCTGCACTATCTCATGCCGTTTATCATTGCCGGTCTGGTGATCGTTCACATTTGGGCGTTCCACACAACTGGCAACAACAACCCAACTGGTGTTGAAGTACGTCGCACATCCAAAGAGGAAGCAGAGCGGGACACACTCCCCTTCTGGCCATACTTTGTGATCAAAGACTTGTTCGCATTGGCAATCGTGCTGGTAGTGTTCATGGCAGTTGTTGGCTTTATGCCAAACTACCTTGGCCACCCAGACAACTACATCGAAGCGAACGCGCTGGTGACACCTGCGCACATCGTTCCCGAGTGGTACTTCTTGCCATTCTACGCAATCCTACGCGCCTTCACAGCGGAAGTATGGGTTGTGCAGTTGGCTGATTTCGTAACATTCGGCATTGTTGATGCGAAGTTCTTCGGCGTTCTAGCTATGTTTGGTGCGATTGCTGTGATGGCATTGGCACCATGGTTGGACACATCATCAGTTCGCTCTGGCCGCTACCGCCCAATGTTCAAATGGTGGTTTGGCCTTCTGGTTGTCGACTTCTTCGTGCTGATGTGGGTGGGCGCACGCCCGGCTGAGTTCCCATACGATCTCATCTCGCTTATCGCGTCGACCTACTGGTTCGCTTACTTCCTCGTCATTCTGCCGTTGCTTGGAATCATTGAGAAACCGATGACACCGCCAACAACAATCGAAGACGACTTCAATGCCCACTACGGCAAAAAAGATGGCGCTGCGGATGCAGTAGCCACACCAGCCGAGTGAGAAAGGACTACCCAATGTTGAAGAAACTCGCCCTTACCACAGCAGTTGCCCTCGGCCTTTCGGCCGGCGGCGCGCTTGCTGCTGGTGGATCAGACGCAAAAATTGAAAACTACGCGTTTTCATTTGAAGGTCTGACAGGCTCGTTCGACCAGAACCAACTTCAGCGCGGCCTTCAGGTTTACACTGAGATCTGCGCAGCGTGTCACGGTTTGAAATACGTCTCATTCCGTAACTTGTCTGACGACGGTGGCCCTGCACTTCCTGAAGATCAGGTCTTTGCGTACGCCGAAGAATATGAAGTCTTTGATGCCGCCATCGATGATTTCCGTTCTGCGACGCCTGCCGACAAATTCCCAGCATCCGCACTGGCTAACGCACCTGACTTGTCTTTGATGGCAAAAGCGCGCGCTGGCTTCCACGGCCCTGCGGGTACAGGCATCAGCCAGCTTATCAACGGCATGGGCGGGCCAGAGTACATTGCGTCACTCTTGGCCGGCTACACCGGTGAGGAAAAAGAAGAAGCGGGCACCATCCTTTATGAAAACACTGCCTTCCCAGGCGGCTGGATTTCAATGGCGCCCCCACTTTACGGTGATGATGTTGAATTTACAGACGAAGATGCATCAACCGAGTTGGAAGACATCGCTCAGGACGTGTCTGCGTTCTTGATGTGGACAGCTGAGCCCAAAATGATGGCGCGCAAGCAAGCAGGTCTTACCGGCCTGATCTTCTTGTCTGTGCTTTCAGTTCTGCTTTACCTCACAAACAAGCGTTTGTGGGCGGCAGCAAAGGGTAAAAAATCTGCATAAGCCTATCAATTAGGTTTTACGAATTTAACGCCCCGTCCACTGTGATGGGGTGTTTTTCTTTGGGCTACACTTGAGGCCGAGCCACCCGCGCTTTATGCAATCTCAAAAGGGGAGTGCACCACCGATGAGCATGAACAGCTTTGGACATTTGTTCCGCGTGACAACTTGGGGCGAGAGCCACGGCCCTGCTTTGGGTACTACCGTTGACGGCTGCCCTCCCCAAGTGCCTGTAACGCCGGAAATGCTTCAACACTGGTTAGACAGGCGCAAACCGGGTCAGAACAAAAACACGACACAACGCCAAGAGCCGGACGCAGTAGAAATTCTATCTGGCGTCTTTGAAGGCCAAACAACCGGTACGCCAATCCAACTAATGATCCGCAACACGGATCAACGGTCGCGCGATTATGGCGATATCGTTGAGAAGTTCCGCCCCGGCCATGCAGACATTACCTATTGGCAAAAATACGGCATCCGCGATTACCGTGGGGGTGGCCGATCAAGTGCGCGTGAGACCGCGTCACGCGTTGCTGCGGGTGGTGTCGCGCGTGAGGCGATTAAGGCGATGGCCCCTGCTATGTCTGTGACGGGCTACATGGTTCAGATGGGCGAGATGAAAATCGATCGCGCAAAGTTTGACTGGGATGTGATCGGACAAAACGACTTTTGGTGCCCTGATGCGGATGCCGCAAAAGAATGGGAAGACTATCTGACGTGGTTGCGTAAAGACGATCACAACAGCGTCGGAGCAATCATTGAAGTCGTTGCACGCAATGTTCCCGCTGGCCTTGGTGCACCTGTTTACGGCAAACTTGATACAGATTTGGCCGCTGCAATGATGTCGATCAACGCGGTCAAGGGCGTCGAAATTGGTGAGGGGATGGCTGCCGCCGCACTTACCGGACGCGACAATGCTGACGAGATTTTCATGGGGCCGAACGGCCCAGAGTATTCAAGCAACCATGCCGGTGGTATCCTTGGCGGCATCAGCACAGGTCAGGATGTCGTGGTACGTTTCGCCGTTAAGCCGACTTCGTCCATATTATCGCCGCGCAAAACAATTACCAAAGCCGGTGAAGAAACCGAGATCATCACCAAGGGCCGTCACGACCCATGTGTTGGCATCCGTGCGGTTCCTGTCGGCGAAGCCATGATGGCCTGTGTGATGCTGGATCATATGCTGCTGCACCGCGGCCAAACCGGCGGCAATCGCGGCACAATTGACTAACTCAGACTAATCAAGCGACAGTTCCAACAGGTCCTTTATAGCGCTGTCGTTCATAACTGCGCCCTCAACGCGGCCAAGCTCACGGCTTCCACGCAACAGCAAAAGTGTGCCGTTTTGTGTTACCCGTCGCTTTTTGGCCATGCCAGATTCACCGTAGGTATCGTAGTCCACAACAATGTAGGTGATCGCCGCGCGTAACGCTGGATTTTGCTCTTTGAGCGTATCAATAATGGACGCGTGCCGCGCACATGCGATACACCAATCGGTCCGAAAATCGAGCAACACAGTTGCGCCTTGCGACAGTTTATCTCGGTCAAGGCGAGGCTGATATTCAAGACCCCGCGCCTGCACGACAGATGCGACCAAACACAAACCTAACGCCATCCACAAAACTTTCATACTCGGAACCCTCTACTAAGTTTGCTTTGACACCTGCACCGCAAAAATTCCTGCGGCGATAATGGCAACGCCAAGAACGTCGATCAACCCTATCTGTTCCCCAAGCAAAATTGCTGCCAATGCGACACCAAAAAATGGGTTAAGAAAATGGAAAGTCGCGGCGCGCACTGCACCAATCCGGCTGACCAAGACGAACCAAATTACCGTCGCCGCCAAACCAGGGACAAGGGTCGTATATATAAATGCGCTGGCAAGAAGCGGGGTGATCGTGACATTCCACGTCTCAAAAAGTAGCGCGGGCACAATAAGCGCGGCAGAGCCTACAAGCATCTGAAGCCCCACAATCATCAGGACCTGCCCATTGGAAACCGCGTTACGGACCGATAGCGTCGCAACTGTCAGCGACGCCACGCCCAGCACACATAGCAAAACACCCCACGGATCAAGCCCGCCTTGCAGCCGTGGCACCATAATAACCAGAACACCAGCGAGGCCCGTGACCAGCCCAAGCAGCGCAACAATAGGCAGACGCTGGCGCAAAAATACCCAGCCAACCAAAGCGACCAAAAGAGGCATGGTAGACGCGATGATCGCTGCAATAGACGCTTGAACCGTTTGCATTGCGATAAAATTCAGACCCAAATACAGGGCGTTCTGACATAATCCAAAAACAACGGTCGCGCGCCACTGCGCTTTAGTCAGCCGCCAGCTTTGTTTGAACAGCAATGCAATGCCAACAGCGACCGTTCCAGAAATGAAGAAGCGTAACGACAGCGCCATGAGAGGCGGCGCCTCAAGAACAATAATACGTGCAGATGCAAACGCTGATGACCACATCAAGGCAAACGACAGCCCCAGAAAAACCGAACGTAGATCCACGCTGCTACACTCCTGACGCAATAGGGCCGAAAACAAAAAAGGGGCCGCATCATGGCGACCCCTCTATTCACGATAAAGTCTGTGGTCGACTTAGCCGTTAACGCTGTCTTTCAGCGCTTTAGCGATTGTCATTTTGACAACTTTATCCGCATCTTTTTTCAGCATTTCGCCAGTAGCTGGGTTGCGCACCATACGCTCTGGACGCTCGCGGCAATAGATTTTGCCAACGCCTGGAAGGGTCACAGCGCCACCAGCACTTACTTCGCGTGTAATAAGCGAAACAACCGCTTCAAGCGCGCCGCCAGCAGATTTCTTGTCTACGCCCATTTCCTCAGCAAGTGCTGCTACGAGTTGGGTCTTTGTCATTGGTTTCGCCATTTTACAGGTCTCCTCATTCCGCCCGATCTTGGGCCTCATGGGCATAATCTAACGGTATATAGTGTCCCCACACAACTCTTTGTGATTGGAAAAACCGCAAAAACCGCCTTTTTTCGCCACTTTTACAAGAATGCGGTCTCTTCAAAGCTCCGGAGCTTGCGTGAATGGATGCGCTCAAGAGGCATATCGCGCAAGTATTCCATCGCGCGAATACCAATCATGAGGTGCCGCGCGACCTGAGTTGTGTAGAAATCAGAGGCCATTCCTGGCAATTTCAACTCTCCGTGCAGCGGTTTATCCGAAACGCACAGCAACGTTCCATACGGCACACGGAAGCGGAAACCATTCGCGGCAATTGTTGCACTTTCCATATCAAGTGCCACTGCTCGCGACTGCGAAAGGCGCTGAACTGGACCCTCTTGATCGCGCAGTTCCCAGTTACGGTTATCAAGGCTGGCAACCGTTCCTGTGCGCATGATTTGTTTTAGGTCATAGCCTTCGAGCTTCGTGACCTGCGCCACAGCTTTTTCCAGCGCGATCTGAATTTCGGCCAGCGGTGGAATGGGCACCCAAACAGGCAAATCATCATCCAGAACTTTGTCTTCGCGCAGATAAGCATGGGCCAGTACAAAATCACCTAAGGCTTGGGAATTTCGCAAACCCGCACAGTGACCAACCATAAGCCACGCATGCGGGCGCAGCACTGCGATATGATCCGTGGCCGTTTTTGCGTTTGACGGGCCGACCCCAATATTGACCAAAGTAATCCCACCGCCACCGGCGCGCTTAAGATGGTACGTTGGCATCTGGGGCAGCTTTGCAGGCGGGGTGCAGGCCATATCCGGGTCCGTAATCACGTCATTACCAGGACCAACAAATGCGGTATAACCACTTGCAGGTTCGCGCAGCATTTCGCGTGCGTAGGCTTCAAACTCCTCGACGTAAAACTGGTAGTTCGTGAACAGGACATGGTTCTGAAAATGACCGGGGTCCGTAGCCGTGTAATGAGAAAGCCGGGCCAGCGAATAGTCCACCCGTTGCGCAGTAAAAGGCGCAACGGGCATTGCCCCATCTTCATAAGTAAAGCCTAGGCCGTTTACGATATCATCGTTGGTTGTCGACAAATCTGGAACATCGAAAACATCACGCAGAGTAAACTTAACCGCCCCGTCTTGGGGGACATTCAGCCCACCTTTGTTAGCGACAGCAAAGTGGACGGGCATTGGCGTTTGGGACGTTCCAATTTCAACCTCGCCACCATGATTGGTCAGCAAAAGATCGATCTGCTGTTCAAGGTAGCTGGCAAACAAGTCAGGCCGCGTCACTGTCGTCGCGTAGATACCCGGACTTGGTACGTGACCAAACGACAGACGGCTGTCCGTCTGCGCAAAGCTTGTGGAATGCAGTCTGATTTCTGGGTAGAAGGCGCGGAACCGTTGGGTAGGGCTTTCGCCAGTCAGACTGGCTTCGAAATGGGCGCACAGAAATTCCACTGCTTCATCATAAAGCGCCCGAAGTCGAACCACCGCCTCAGCCGCGTTTTTGAAATGCTGTGGCGCACCTTGTTCGGGCGAACAAACCGGTAGCATTCTGGTAGGGTCAATCATCACTGGTCCGCCTGTTCTCATTTGTTATACCGTGCAAACCGTTGCACCCGAACTTAGCAACATCAACCAGATTTTCGCGTGTCGCTTAACGTGCCCTGTCCTGCTAACTTTCGGACCATTGCGGTAGATCAAGGAGTTTTCACATGACGACCCTACTTTCATTTGGACATGGATTTTCCGCACGCGCCCTAAGTCGAATTTTGCCTAGTGACTGGACCGTTTACGGCACCACACGCACCGAAGAAAAAGCAGCAGTTTTGCGCGCTCAAGGGATCAAGCCGGTTATATGGCCCGGCGAGACGCTTGATACCGCTTTGAGAGAGGCGACACATCTCCTGATCAGTGCAGGCCCGTCCGAGCAGGGCGATCCGGTTTTGAACAGCCTCAAAGACGAAATTACGACGCTAGCACCACGCCTTAAGTGGGCTGGCTACTTATCGACCACAGGTGTTTATGGCGACCATCGAGGAGACTGGGTGGATGAAAATACGGCGTTAACCCCCGCTACCAAGCGCGGGCAACTGCGCGTCACTGCCGAAGCAGAGTGGCAGAGCATCCCTAACCTACCGCTTCATATCTTTCGGCTGGCCGGCATTTATGGGCCCGGTCGCGGCCCTTTTGCCAAGGTCCGCAACAGAACTGCGCGGCGGATCATCAAACAAGGTCAGGTGTTCAGCAGAATTCACGTAGAAGATATTGCGCAGGTGTTATGGGCATCAATCACGCGCCCAAACGTTGGTGCGGTGTACAACCTGTGCGACAATGATCCCGCACCACCCGAAGACGTTATTGAATACGCAGCGCAATTGCTTGGCGCACCAGTTCCACCTGCAATCGACTACGAAACAGCAGAGATGACCCCAATGGCGCGCAGCTTTTACGCTGAGTCCAAGAAAGTCTCAAACGAGCGGATCAAAACGGAGCTGGGCGTTGAACTGAAATACCCAGATTACAAAACCGGCCTACAGGCGCTGTTGAAGTTAGAGCAGGACAGCGTTGAGCGCCCATTGTAAGCGCCGCATAAGCACACATATTACGTCCAACCAAAGGACCATAATCATGCACCAGTTGACTGTATTTCTTGAGCGCCCACTGACACGCAACATCATCATGGGCGTTATCATTTTCAACGCAATCTTGTTGGGAATGGAAACGTCAAACGGGTTGATGCAAAACTATGGGACGCTGATCACAACGCTCGATAGCGCGTGTTTAGCCGTATTCGTAATTGAGTTGCTGGTAAAGCTGGTAGCCTATCGCGGTCGATTTTTTCGATCGGGCTGGAACTGGTTCGACTTCATTATTGTGGGCATTTCCCTCGTCCCTGCAGCGCAGGGGCTTAGCGTTTTGCGGGCCATGCGCATCCTGCGGGTGCTGCGCGTCATCACTGTGGCTCCATCGTTGCGGCGGGTCGTCGAAGGTTTTGTGAACGCGCTACCTGGCATGGGCAGTGTCTTTTTGTTGATGGCGCTGATCTTCTATATCAGCGCAGTTATGGCGACCAAGCTCTTCGCCTCTGCGTTTCCGGAATGGTTCGGAAGCTTATGGCTTTCGCTTTATTCACTGTTTCAAATCATGACGCTGGAAAGCTGGTCAATGGGCATCGTGCGCCCTGTGATGGAGGTCTATCCCTATGCTTGGCTCTTCTTTGTGCCGTTCATCATGGTCACCACATTCGCCGTGGTGAACTTAATCGTAGGTCTGGTTGTGAACTCGATGCAAGAAGCGCACGCAGAAGAAACGAACGCTGTCACAGACGCCTACCGCGATGAAGTTTTGGAGCGGTTAAAATCAATCGAAGAGCAATTAGGCAAACGCTAAGCGCGTTTGCTATCAAGCTTCGCAACCCCAAGAACATCGAGAACTTTTGCCTCAATGTCTGCTGCATTAAGGCCAGCCATCGCATACATATCTTCGGGGCTGGACTGATCGATAAACGTATCAGGCAACACCATCGAGCGGAACTTCAGGCCAGTGTCAAAAACGGCCTCATTCGCCAAAAGCTGCGCCACGTGTGATCCGAAACCACCAACAGCACCTTCTTCAATGGTAATCAGCGCCTCGTGCTTTTCCGCCAAATCCAAGATCAATGTGCGATCAAGGGGCTTGGCAAAACGGGCGTCAGCGACTGTTGGGGTTATACCGCGGGCCGCGAGCGCTTCACACGCTGCCTCTACTTCCGCCAAACGGGTGCCAAAAGACAAAATGGCAACGCGTGCGCCCTCACGGATCATACGACCTTTACCAATTTCAAGCGCTTCGCCGCGTTCAGGAAGCTGAACCCCTACACCCTCGCCCCGCGGAAAACGGAAAGCGATAGGGCCGTCATCATAAGCCGCAGCTGTGGCAACCATATGCACCAACTCTGCCTCATCAGCGGCCGCCATAACAACAAAGTCAGGAAGGTTGCTCAGATAAGCAACATCAAACGCACCCGCGTGCGTTGCCCCGTCCGCACCCACAAGCCCGGCGCGATCAATCGCAAAACGGACAGGTAGGCGCTGAATGGCAACATCATGAACGACTTGATCATAGCCGCGCTGTAGGAACGTTGAATACATCGCGCAAAACGGCTTCATGCCGCCCGCCGCAAGAGCCGCGGAAAACGTAACCCCATGTTGCTCGGCAATGCCCACATCAAAGCACCGGCTTGGGTAGCGTTCAGCGAATAAGTTTAACCCAGTCCCATCGGGCATCGCGGCGGTTACGGCGCAAACTTTATCATCGCGGCTGGCTTCATCAAGAAGGGTTTGCGCGAATACCTTGGTGTAGCTTGGCGCATTGCTGGGTGCCTTTTTCTGCTCACCTGTCACAACGTTGAACTTGGAGACACCGTGCCCTTTGTCACGCGCCTGCTCAGCCGGAGCATAGCCTTTACCTTTTTTCGTAATGCAGTGGATCAAGATTGGGCCAGTCGCGCGATCATGGACAGTTCGCAACACTGGCAAAAGCTGATCTAGATCGTGACCATCGATTGGGCCAACATAGGAAAAGCCCAACTGTTCAAACAATGTGCCGCCCACAGTCATGTGTTTCAGCATATCTTTCGCCCGCTTCGCCCCTTCGCGGAAAGGTTCCGGCAGCAAACTTACTGCACCCTTTGCGGCGGACTTAAACTCCTGAAACGGCGCGCCCGCGTAAAGCTGGCTTAGGTAAGAAGACAGTGCGCCAACGGGCGGCGCGATCGACATCTCATTGTCATTCAACACAACGATCATGCGTTTTTTCAGATGGCCCGCGTTGTTCATCGCTTCAAATGCCATGCCCGCTGACATGGAGCCGTCACCAATGACAGCAATCGCATCGCCGTTTCCTTCGGGTGGGGCGCCCCCCAAATCACGAGCGACCGCAAAGCCAAGTGCAGCAGAAATAGACGTGGAACTATGGGCAGCACCGAAGGGGTCAAACGGGGATTCACTGCGTTTTGTGAAACCGCTCAGCCCGTCTTTTTGGCGCAATGTACGGATGCGGTCACGACGTCCAGTCAAGACTTTGTGGGGGTAGCATTGATGACCAACGTCCCAGATGATCTTATCTTTCGGGGTATCAAAAACAGCGTGAAGCGCCACCGTCAACTCGACAACACCAAGGCCAGCGCCAAGGTGACCGCCCGTGACCGATACTGCGCTAATCACCTCAGACCGGACATCATCAGCAAGCTGGTGCAGTTCTGCATCGCTAAGGCTTTTCATATCTGCAGGTGTGCTAACGCGGTCCAAAACCGGTGTGTGTGATCTTTCAGACATGATCGTTATCCTTAATGGCCACGAGTAATCACAAAACGTGCCGCTTGCTTTAGCGTATCGGCATCGTCGCCGAAACCCGCAAGGGCGTCGCAGGCTTCATCAATCAGACTAGATGCGCGAGCTTTTGCCCCCTCAAGTCCTAGCAATGAGACAAATGTCGCTTTACCTGCGCTTTGATCTTTGCCAACGGCCTTACCAACCGTCGCCGCATCGCCTGTGACATCCAACACGTCATCAGCAATCTGGAACGCAAGACCAAGTCGATCTCCATAGGTTTGCAGGGCATCTGTTGAAGCTTCTGACATGACGGCGCCAGCCATCGCAGACCATTCAATCAGTGCGCCAGTTTTGCCTTTTTGCAATGCAATGATTTGGTCCAAGGTCAGCGGAATTTGTGCTGTCTCGGCGGCAATGTCTGCAGCCTGCCCTCCGACCATCCCATTAATTCCACTGGCACGTGCAAGGCTTAGGGACAAATCCAATCGCGCTTGTAGACTACACTCAGTCCGGGCGATCAACTCAAACGCCAAAGTCTGCAAGGCGTCACCAGTCAAAACAGCTGTCGCTTCATCCCACTTCACGTGAACAGTCGGGTTGCCCCGGCGTAAATCATCGTCGTCCATGCAGGGTAAGTCATCATGCACCAAAGAATAAGCATGCAAACATTCAATCGCTGCTGCAGCGTTTCTCGCCTCCTTAGGACCAATTGCGTGAAGGCGTGCGCTTTCCAAAACCAAAAAGGCGCGCAATGCTTTGCCACCACGTGTCGCATAAATCATTGGCTCCGCGATAGCGCTTGCGCAGCCCTTCAACGCATCAGCAATACAGGCCTCAGATACTTTTGCCGCATCGCCTAGCGCCGCCTGAAAGCTCATTTATTCGGCGTCCAACGGAGTCGTACCAACAGCAGCGCTATCTGCGCTTAACGTAAGCTTGGCCACTTTTTCTTCAGCGGCGTTCAGCTTCGCTTCGCAATGTTCTTTTAGTTTTGCCCCGCGCTCATACAGCGCGATGGATGCCTCAAGCTCAACAGAACCGCTGTCCAATTGGGTCACCACACGCTCCAATTCGGCAATTGCCTGCTCGAAGCTCATCTCTGCTACTGGTGTCTCGCTCATTGTCCGCGCTCCATTAATACTTCAACATGCGCCTTCGCCGACGTGGCCAAAGCACCAAGATCATAACCGCCCTCGAGGGTCGAGACCACCCGCCCGCCACAATATTCATCGGCGATATCACACAGCTGATGCGTCACCCATGCAAAATCATTCTCAGATAGATCCATACCAGCAAGCGGATCAGCACTGTGTGCGTCAAACCCTGCTGAAGTTAACAACAACTCGGGCTTAAAGCGCTTTAGCATCGGCAAGACTTGTTCCGTTATAGCTTGCTTAAAAATAGCAGAGCCAGCGCCCCCCGGAAGCGGGACGTTCAAAACGTTATTGTAAGCGCCCGTTTCATGGGCATGACCCGTCCCTGGGTAAAGCGGCATTTGGTGGGTTGAGCAGAATAGAATGCGCGGATCACTCTCGACCAAGTCCTGTGTGCCGTTGCCGTGATGCACATCAAAATCAACAATTGCCACACGGCTTAGGCCGTGATGGTCCAGCGCATGTTTAGCTGCAATGGCGACCGAACCGAACAGACAAAACCCCATTGGTGTTTCGCGTTCTGCGTGGTGACCAGGTGGGCGGACCGCAGCAAATGCATTCTGAACATCGCCCGCCAAAACCATATCGACAGCCTTAACATTTGCACCCGCAGCCCGCAGTGCCGCACCAAGCGAGCCGACGGACATATGCGTGTCAGCATCAAGAGAGGTCCAGCCGCTGTCAGGTGCAGATTGTCGAATGGCGCTGACATGAGATTTGGGATGCGCGCGCAACAAATCGTCATCGGCCGCAAACGGAGCAGGTACCCGCACCAAATCAAGACCATCCAACGCACTCAGCACCGCATCAAGCCGCGCAACTTGTTCGGGGTGGCCCGGAGGCGTGACATGCTCGAGGCATTCGGGGTGGGTGATCAATGCAGTGGCCATGATCGCTCCTCCATTTTTTGGTGTTTCGAATGAGCGTAAGTTAGTCTGGTGCTAACATGTAACCGGCACCGCGCACAGTTTGTAGATACCGCGGTTGTTTTGGATCGGCCTCAATCTTGCGACGCAACCGCGTGATTTGCACATCAACTGCACGCTCTTGGGCCTTGCCGCCGTCTTTGCCACTGTCACGACCAAGATCTTCGACCAGTTTGATACGGCTGATCGGCTCGGAAGGCTGCGCGCTAAAAATTTTCATCAACTGAACCTCGGTCGCTGTTAGGCGGACCACCTCATCGCCACGACGCAACTCGACACGGTCAATATCATAACGGCAAGGTCCAAGGTGCAACACTTTTGGCAAGCTATCCGACATCGTATCCGAAGGAATCCGCCGTAAGATCGCGTTTATCCGCAACAACAGCTCTTTAGGCTCAAACGGCTTTGCCAAGTAGTCATCCGCGCCAGCTTCCAGACCCGCGATGCGGTCGTCCGTTTCGCCTTTGGCTGTCAACAATAGAATTGGCGTCTGTAGCGTCTCGCGCAAATTCCGTGTGAGACTAATGCCATCTTCGCCCGGCATCATGATGTCCAGCACGATCAGATCAAACTCAAGCCCCGCCAACACACGACGTGCGTGTGCGGCATCGCGGGCCGCACTGACCAAAAAGCCGTTCTTCATCAGAAACTTTTGGAGCAGCCCACGAATACGCTCGTCATCATCAACAATCAGAAGGTGGGCTTCGTTTTCCATTACTCAGTCTCTTTCAACTTATCAAAATACCGACGCATTTCTGTGTCCATCATCGCCTCTAACACCGTTCGAAACCCCTGCACCGCTTCTGGACCGGCCGCGCGGTATGCACTGCGCACCCGCGCCGTTTGCACCTCCGACAGCTCTGTCTCTAAGGCGTGACCAGCAGGCGTCAGATACAAATGACGCTCACGTTTATCTTGGGTTCCGACCTTACTTTCAACAAGACCATCATCGATCAAACTACGCAAGACACGGTTCAGCGACTGTTTTGTTACGCCCAAAATCCCCAACAGGTTGTTAACAGTCGTTCCGGGCGAGCGGTGGATAAAGTGAACTGCGCGGTGATGCGCGCGGCCGTATCCTTTTTCAGACAACACACGATCCGGATCTGCTGTAAAGCCACGGTAGGCAAAGAACATTGCCTCAATACCTTTGCGAAGCTGTTCATCCGTCAAAAACAGCAGGTTCGGGCCGCGCATTTCATTCCGGTTATCTTGCATATTTCTATCCTCCTTAGCCGCGACAATACGTCAGTGTTGTTGACATTCCAAGAATCGATTGCTAGCCAAGCCTATAATTTACGCAACTTTATGACCGTTTCGGTCTTAATTTGAGCAACATTAGCAAATGGAGGCTGAAAATGGCTGGCTATGATGACCGTGATGGAAAAATCTGGATGGACGGCAAATTGGTCGAAT
The DNA here is from genome assembly GCF_965655635.1 of Nereida sp. Taxonomy (NCBI): domain Bacteria; kingdom Pseudomonadati; phylum Pseudomonadota; class Alphaproteobacteria; order Rhodobacterales; family Roseobacteraceae; genus Nereida; species Nereida sp. The sequence continues at coordinate 13,028 of NZ_CBFHHE010000008.1, read as the reverse complement.
GGCGGGACGCAAATGTCCACATTCTGACCCACGCCATGCACTACGCCTCCTCTGTGTTTGAGGGCGAGCGCTGCTACTCAGGCAAAATCTTCAAGTCTAAAGAACACTCCGAGCGATTGATCCGTTCTGGTCAGCTTATCGACTTCGAAATCCCCTATACCGTTGAAGAAATCGAAGCGGCGAAACAAGCCGCACTTGATGCAAACAGACTGACAGATGCGTATGTGCGTCCCGTTGCCTGGCGCGGATCCGGTGAAGATATGGGTGTCGCAGCTGCGCGCAACCCTGTGCATCTGGCCGTCGCGGTTTGGGAATGGGGCAACTACTACGGCGACGCCAAAAACAAAGGCGCCAAACTGGACATCGCAAAATGGAAGCGCCCAAGCCCTGAAACGGCACCGTCCCAAGCCAAGGCTGCGGGTCTTTACATGATTGCGACCATGTCCAAGCACGCCGCCGAAGCAAAAGGCTGCTCGGATGCGATGATGTTCGACTACCGCGGGTACGTGGCCGAAGCCACCGGCGCCAATATTTTCTTCGTAAGAGACGGCGAGGTTCATACACCAATCGCTGATGCGTTCCTAAACGGGATCACCCGCCAAACAGTGATCCAGATGCTGAAAGAAAAAGGCATCACCGTGAACGAGCGGATCATCATGCCAGAAGAGCTTGAAGGCTTTGAGCAATGCTGGCTAACTGGCACAGCCGCAGAAGTCACACCAGTCGGCACAATCGGTGACTACAATTTTGAAGTGGGTGCTTTGGTCAAAGACATCGCTAGCGATTATGAAAAGCTGGTACGCGCTTAGACAGTCTCTAAATTGCGGCTTAGATACTGAAGCAATAAGGCCATCGCTGAAACGCGGTGGCCTGTTTTGTATCAGCTATTTGAAGCGAATCTGCCGCTCTGCAGCCAGCTTGATCCCCAAATGACGCTCGCGAAGCACGATCACAACACCAGAAAGCACAATCAACGCAGCGCCCGAAATGACACCCAAAGTAGGCACTTCGTTGAACCAAACATACCCAATGCCAACGGCAAGCAGCATCGCGGTATAATCAAAGGGAGCCACAACAGAAGCTGCCGCGAACCGGTAAGACTGCGTCAGGCACAATTGCCCCACCCCACCGATAATACCACCCAAAATAAGCAGCAACGTCGTTTCAAGTGGGGGTACAACCCAACCAAAAGGCAGCGATAGCAACGACAAAACCGAAGTGGTCAGCATGAAGTAGAACACAATCGCTGTTGAACTTTCTGTCGCTACCATCTTGCGCACAAACATCTGCGCCAATGCCGCCATAGAAGCGCTAACCAGCATCAAACCAACGGCGATGGTCTTCATCCTCTCACTGGTATCGAAGCTAAGCTGGTCCCACAAAATGATCAGCACACCCGCAAAACCAAGACACACCATACAGATACGGAACTTGCCTACGGTCTCACTTAAAAAGAGCGCCGCAAAAACAGTTAGAACAAGAGGTGTGGTAAAGCTAAGCGCGGTGACGTCCGGAAACGCCAGAATACCAAGGCAGAAAAACCTTAGCCCCATTGATGTGCTGCCGGCCAAACCACGCAAAACATGACCAAGCGGACGCTCTGTTTTTAGTCCCGTAGATAAATTGCCGCTCCACCACAAAAAAGCGAACAGCACAGGAAGTGTGAAAACGGACCGGAAGAAAACGGCCTCACCGGTTGGAACCTCATCCGCAGTCGCTTTGATTATGCTCATCAGCACCGTAAACAGCGACACGGCCAAAATTTTCAGTGAAATGCCTTTGATGGTGTCGGTCATGATAGCCGCCCAACTGCCCATTCTGCAGCATCCCGAACAACCGGATCACTATCATCTAGCAAAGCCTGCGCATGAGGCTTCAACTCAGGCTTTGCTGAATTTCCAATCGCGTAAAGGACATTGCGGGTGAACCGATCTCGACCGATCCGCTTGATTGGTGAGCCAGAAAAATGTGCGCGAAACGACGCATCGTCAAAAGACACTAACGCAGTCAGCTCAGGGGCTTTTAACTCCTCGCGGGCGGCGTATTTCATCTCGCTCGCGGCGACAGAAAATTTATTCCATGGGCACGCAGCCAGACAATCATCACAGCCGTAAATATGGTTACCCATCTTCTCACGCAACTCAAGCGCAACAGGGCCTTTGTGCTCAATTGTAAGGTATGAAATGCAGCGCCGCGCATCCAATTGAAACGGCGCGGGGAACGCATCAGTGGGACATGCATCAAGGCACGCTGTACACGACCCGCAATTGTCAGTTTGCGCTTCGTCCGGCTCAAGCTCTGCCGTCGTGAAAATCGCCCCCAGAAAAAACCAGTTCCCAAGATCGCGTGCCAACAGGTTTGTATGCTTACCCTGCCAACCTAAACCAGCCGCTTGCGCCAGTGGCTTTTCCATCACTGGTGCCGTGTCAACGAAGACTTTAATCTGAATGTCGCCCTGCTCTACCAGGCAGCGCCCCACCTTCTTAAGCCGTTTTTTAGCAACATCATGATAATCTTTATTCTGCGCATAGACACTAATTGCGCCCAGCTCTGGCCTGCTCAAAACTGTGCGTGGATCATGTTCAGGCGTGTACATTTCCGCCAACATGATGACAGATCGGCATTCGGGCCATAGGTCTTGCGGACTGCCGCGCCAGTTCATGCGCTCGGCCATCCAAGTCATCTGACCGTGATATCCCGCGTCCACAAAAGCAGATAGCCGTTTCGCCGTTTCCGGAGCAGCGTCAGGTTTGCACACCCCCATTTTGGCAAAACCGGCGTCTTGCGCCACATCCCAAAGGCGGGCCTTCAAGGACATTTAAAAATCCAAATTGGAATAATGCGCAGGCTGCGGAAAGCCAGAAACCTGATCGGCCAAAATTGAACGAAACGCAGGGCGAGACTTAATTTTTGCGTACCAGTCTTTCACATTCGCCGATCGGTTCCAGTCCACATCACTGATGTAGTCAAGGGATGACAGGTGCGCGGCAGCGGCAAAATCAGCCAAAGTCATTTGATCACCAGCGAGCCAACGGCGCTGATCCAAAAGCCATGTCATATAGTCGAGGTGATACTTAATCGCACGCGCACCCGCTTTGATATTGGCGCTGTCTGGGTAGCCGGTCTTCTGCACTTTTTTGTTCACGCGCTCATAAAGAAGCTTGGTCGTAACTTCGTGATGAAACTTGTCATCAAACCAGGAAACCAGCCGGCGCACTTCAAAACGCAACTCAGGCGATGCAGGCAAAAGCGGCGGCGTGGGATGCTTTTCTTCAAGATACTCACAAATCGCCGCGCTTTCGCTCATCAAACGACCGTCTAATTTCAGGATCGGAACTTTGGCAGCGGGATTACGTCGCAAAAATTCGGAATCGCCTTCCCAATAGCGCTCTTCAACCAGCTCAACTTCGATCTTTTTTTCAGCAAGGCTCAGACGAACTTTGCGGCAAAAGGGTGAAAGCGGAACATGATAAAGACGGTTCATAATTGGCTCGATTAGTTGTTTGTACCGTCATGCCCTAAGCCGCTGTTGCGTTCAACTCTCGAAGCACGCTGCGCGGCCATCCGCCTTGATTGTAGCCTCACCTGACAAAATAGACCGCGTGCGCGCCCGTACAAAATCAGTCGGACGGCTAGCAGACCGGCTTTTGGGAGCTGGTAATATCGCGGCAAGACGTGAGGCTTGAAGGCGCGTTAACTCCGACGATGAGACTTGAAAATAATGCAAAGCCGCGGCCTCAACGCCAAACACACCTTCGTCAAACTCAGCAATGTTCATATAAACTTCTAAGATGCGGCGCTTTGACCAGAACAACTCCATCACCGGCGTCATCAGAGCCTCAAGCCCTTTGCGGGGATAAGAGCGCCCATGCCAAAGAAAGGCGTTCTTTACGACCTGTTGGCTGATGGTTGATCCGCCGCGATTGCCATCTTCTGCAGCCTCAACAATTGCATCCAAATCAAGCCCCCAATGCAAACAGAAATCAGCATCCTCAGCTGCCACCACAGCGCGCGCCATCAGCGGCGCAATTTCTTCAATAGGCTTCCACTCACGCGCTACGCCGCCCAAGCGTAACCCTTCGGACATAATATAGGGTGTCGTCGGTGGATTGATTAGAGAATACGCCGCGATCCACAATACAAGGAACGCACCAACTGCCAGAACCATGCGCAGCAACCAGCGCCGAATGAACAACATAGGGCGCATAAAAAACGGCACCATTTTATCGGATGCCGTTTTCTTATTCTTGGTTTTTTTCACCATGCTGTAATCATGCCAGCGCACTCATGCCTCTGCAACGGCTTATTCTGCTGGTACGGATGCTTCTTCGATACCCAGCGGAACGGGCAAATGAGCCAACATTTCTGTTGAGCAAACCTGCAAAAAGTTTGACCGCTCCATGTCCCAGTCTTGCAAGATCTCGGCCGCCTTACGGCTGCCTGTTTCTTCCAAGTGCCGCTCGATGAGGCCCTTAAGCTGCGCTTCCCAATGCTCCATCGTTACAGGGCATGTGACCAGAGTTTCCATGTTCATCATGCTTTGGGCCGTTTGCTCAGGGTCATAAATGTACGCCATGCCGCCAGTCATACCCGCGCCAAAGTTAGCACCAATATTTCCAAGGATTACAGCAACGCCGCCAGTCATATATTCACAACCGCACGCGCCACACCCCTCAATAACCACTTTCGCGCCAGAGTTACGAACGCCAAAACGCTCACCGGCACGACCTGCTGCAAAGAGATACCCATCCGTCGCACCGTACAAAACAGTGTTCCCAATGATTGTATTCTGATCCGCTTTCAACGGGCTTGCCATTGGTGGACGGACAACAATCATGCCGCCCGAAAGGCCTTTTCCAACGTAGTCGTTGGCATCGCCAGAAACTTCAATCTTAAGCCCCAGAGCAGCAAACGCCCCCAAAGATTGCCCTGCAGAACCTGTCAATTTAACAGTCAGGTGATCGGGTTGCAGCGAGTTGCGCATACCGAAATTCTTTACAATGTGGCTTGATGTCCGCGTGCCAATTGTACGAAGCGTGTTCTGTACAGCGTATTGAAGCTGCATCTTCTCGCCATCATTCAGGAAGCGCGCTGCGTCTTGAACGATTTGCGCATCAAGCGTTTCTGGCACGGCGTTACGTGGCTTGGAGCGATCATAAACAACCTTCTCCGCCCCATCGACCGTGATCAAAAGTGGGTTCAAATCGAGATCATCAAGATGCGCAGAGCCACGGCTCACCTGAGCAAGCAGATCAGCGCGGCCAATGATGTCATCCATGCTGCGGGCACCAATGCTTGCCAGCAATTCACGCACTTCCGTGGCGTAGAAGGTGATAAGGTTTACCACTTTGTCAGCATTGCCCGTGAACTTGTCACGCAGTGCTTCGTCTTGGGTACATACCCCAACGGGGCATGTGTTTGACTGACATTGGCGCACCATGATGCAGCCCATCGCGATCAACGCAGCAGTGCCGATACCGTACTCTTCGGCGCCCAACATCGCCGCCATCACAATATCACGACCTGTACGCAAGCCACCATCAGTCCGCAGCGTAACGCGTTCGCGCAAGTTGTTCATAGAAAGAACCTGATGCGCTTCGGTCAGGCCCATCTCCCACGGTAGGCCTGCATATTTGATGGATGTCGCAGGTGACGCGCCGGTGCCGCCATTATGACCCGAGATCAAGATCACGTCCGCTTTTGCCTTCGCAACACCAGCCGCGATTGTACCAACGCCACTGGATGCAACCAGCTTCACGGTCACCTTACAGCGCGGGTTGATTTGCTTCAGATCATAGATCAACTGCGCCAAATCCTCGATCGAGTAAATATCGTGGTGTGGCGGGGGTGAAATAAGGGTCACGCCCTTGGTTGAATGACGCAATCGCGCAATCAAATCCGTAACTTTCATACCCGGAAGCTGGCCACCCTCGCCTGGCTTTGCGCCTTGTGCGACTTTGATCTCAAGCTCTTCACAGTGGTTGAGATACTCAGCTGTCACACCAAAACGACCAGACGCGACCTGCTTGATTTTAGCAGATGGGTTGTCGCCATTTGGCTCAGGCAAGAAGTGTGCTGGATCTTCTCCACCTTCGCCGCTGTCAGACTTTGCGCCAATGCGGTTCATCGCAACATTCAGCGTCTTGTGCGCCTCAGGGCTGAGCGCGCCCAGAGACATACCCGGTGTCACGAAACGTTTGCGGATCGACGTAATGCTTTCAACCTCTTCGATAGGTATTGCTTTACCCATCGGCTTGATGTCGAGCAAATCACGAAGATGAATTGGCGGGTTGCTACGCATCTTTGCGGAATACTGACGCCACAGTTCATAGCTGCTGCGGTTACATGCAGCCTGCATCATATGCATGCTTTGCGCTTCCCACGCATGTGTTTCACCAGAACGGCGCGACTTATAAAAGCCACCAATCGGCATCACGTTATCCGCTTGGAACGCCTGACCGTGGACAGCTTCAGCTTTGCGTTGAATGCCAATTAGACCAATGCCTGAAATACGGCTCTGCATGCCGGGGAAATACTCAGCGACCATAGCACGCGACAAGCCGACTGCTTCAAAGTTAAGCCCACCACGGTAGCTAGAAATCACAGAGATCCCCATCTTGGCCATGATCTTCAACAAACCTTGATCAATCGCGCTACGATAACGCGCAACAGCCTCGGTCAAGGTGCATTCTAACAAACCTTTTTGGATACGGTCATTCAGGCTATCTTCCGCCAAATAGGCGTTGACAGTCGTTGCACCACATCCAATCAGAACAGCGAAGTAATGCGGATCAATGCATTCCGCAGACCGAACGTTGAGAGACGTGAACGTGCGTAGCCCCTTGCGCGTCAGCCATGAATGGGCGGCACTTGTCGCCAAAATCATAGGCATGGCAACACGGTCGCCAGAAACATTTTCATCCGTCAGAACAAGATGCCCTGCGCCGGACCGCACTGCGTCTTCCGCTTCTGCCCGTATCCGCGCCAAACCATCGGTCAGATTGCGGCCACCTTTTTCAAAGGTACAATCGATCTCAACCAAATTAGCGTTAAAGTTTTGCTTCAGCTCTTCCCACTGGGCGTTTCCGACAAACGGGCTGTCAAGTACCAAAATCTCGGTTTGGCTACTGTCTTGGTCCAGCACGTTCTTAAGATTACCGAACCGTGTTTTAAGGCTCATCACGCGGTATTCGCGAAGGCTGTCAATCGGTGGGTTGGTAACTTGGCTAAACGCTTGGCGGAAGAAGTGGCTAAGCGGGCGGTATTTCTCACTAAGGACTGCAGATGGGGTGTCATCACCCATCGAAGCAATTGCCTCTTTGCCGTCTTCGGCCATCGGCGCCAGAATTTGCTCAAGTTCTTCAACTGTGTAGCCAGCTGCGATCTGACGCTGGCGCAGTTCAGCACCCTCAAACATGGGTGCTTCGGTTACACCCGCAAGCTTTGGTTCAAGGTCGTTGATCTTTCCAACCCACTCGCCAAACGGCAACTCAGAGGCCAACGCATCTTTCATCTCTTGATCGTGGAAAAGGCGACCATCTCGCATATCAACAGCAATCATTTGGCCAGGGCCAAGCGCGCCTTTTTCAACTACATTTGCTTCGTTCACAGGAACCATGCCCGCTTCAGAACCCGCAATAAGCAGTCCATCACCCGTTACGACATAGCGCATCGGGCGAAGGCCATTGCGGTCAAGGCCAGCACAAACCCAACGGCCATCCGTCATTGCAAGTGCTGCGGGACCATCCCATGGCTCCATCACAGAGTTACAGTATGAATACATATCGCGCCAAGATTGTGGCAGCTCAATCGCCTGCTTGGACCAGCTTTCGGGCACCAACATTGTCTTCGACATAGGCGCAGAACGGCCCGCACGCACAAGCACTTCGAACACCGCATCTAACGCAGCAGAGTCAGATGATCCACTTGCGACGATTGGCTTAATGTCTTCTGCCATGTCACCAAACGCGCCAGAAGCCATACGGATTTCGTGTGACTTCATCCAGTTAAGGTTACCCTTCAGCGTGTTGATCTCGCCATTGTGCGCCAACATGCGGAACGGCTGGGCCAGCCACCACTGTGGGAATGTGTTTGTAGAGTAACGCTGGTGATAAATCGCGAAGGCACTTTCAAATCGCTCATCCATCAAATCTGGATAGAACTCCGCGACCTGCTCAGCCAACATCATGCCTTTGTAAATGATCGAACGACACGACAGCGATGCCAAATAGAGGTCTTTCACGCCTGCCGCGACAGCAGCCTTTTCGATACGGCGACGGATCACATATAGCTCACGCTCAAATGTTTCTTCATCAACACCTTTGGAATTTGAAATGATGATCTGCTCAATCTCAGGACGGGTCGCGTTTGCTTTCTCACCCAAGCAGGACACATCCACAGGAACGTGGCGCCAACCGTAGATATAGTAACCCATTCGAAGAACTTCCGCCTCGACAATTGTCCGGCAGGTTTCTTGAGCACCAAAGTCAGTACGCGGTAGAAAAACTTGACCAACAGCGACCAACTCATTGCGGCGCGGCTCATGGCCCGTGCGTTCAATCTGATCATAAAAGAAGGGTACTGGAATTTGGACGTGGATACCGGCGCCATCGCCAGTTTTGCCATCCGCATCTACAGCACCACGGTGCCAGATCGCCTTCAACGCAGTAATACCCGCTTCAACCACTGCTCGCGAGCGTGTGCCATCAACAGAAACCACAAGGCCAACGCCACATGAGGAATGCTCATCCTCAGCGGAATAGAGGCCATTCTGCTCCATCCATGCGCGCTTTTCTTCTTCTGCCTTTACCCAAGCTTGATCAAAATTGGTCATTGCGTTTCTCCTTGAAAGGCACGGGGGCCCTAAATTTGAATTCGGGCGCGACCGATTAATTTGGTCCGTCTGCCCGTGAAAATCTGTGATGCCATTTAAGGCGGATGACTGGCTTATTCGGCGGCCACGGTAAGGTTGCTATCGAGATAGCTCAGCATCGCCTCGGCTGCATCGCGACCATCCTTGATTGCCCAAACAACAAGGCTCGCGCCACGAACAATATCACCAACCGCAAACACACCATCGAGGCTGGTTTTGCCCGTAGTAAAGTCTGCTTTGATTGTTCCCCAACGGGTCACTTCAAGACCGTCTGTGTTCCAAAGCTTAGGAAGTTCTTCAGGCTCAAACCCAAGCGCTTTGATGACAAGGTCCGCTTCCTCAACATAATCTGCACCCTCAATTTCTTCGGGGCTTTGACGGCCTGACGCATCAGGTGCACCAAGACGCATTTTGCTTACCTTCACGCCTTCGACGTGATCGTCACCCACAAACGCTTTGGGGGCAGACAGCCAAACAAACTCGACACCTTCTTCTTCAGCGTTTTGAACCTCACGCTGTGATCCCGGCATATTCGCGCGGTCACGGCGATACAGCAGCTTCACACTTTCGGCGCCTTGGCGAATGGACGTACGGACACAATCCATCGCCGTGTCACCACCACCAATAACCACGATCTTTTTGCCGTCTGCATTCAACGTACCATCGTCAAATTCAGGAACGTCATCGCCAAACGACTTACGGTTAGACGCGGTCAGAAAATCAATCGCATTCACAATACCATCTACCCCGACTCCTGGCGCTTTAAGGTCACGGGTTTTGTAAACACCAGTAGCGATCAGAACTGCATCGTGCTTGCCACGGATTGCATCGAAAGTGATATCCTCACCAACGTTGCAGTTAAGTACAAACTCAACACCTGCGGCCTCAAGCTGTTCGTTGCGGCGCAGTACGATGTCTTTTTCAAGCTTAAAGCCGGGGATACCGTAGGTTAGCAGACCACCTGCACGGTCATAGCGATCGTAAATCGTAACTTGAATGCCCTGACGGCGAAGCACGTCAGCCGCTGCCAAGCCACCGGGGCCAGCACCAATAATGCCAACTGCTTCTGTGCGTTCTTGGCGGGGCTGGATCGGTTTTACCCATCCATTTTCCCAAGCAGTGTCCGTGATGTATTTTTCAACCGCGCCGATGGTAACAGTGCCGTGGCCAGACTGTTCAATAACGCAGTTGCCTTCACACAGGCGGTCTTGCGGGCAAATGCGGCCACAGATTTCCGGGAATGTATTCGTAGCTTGGCTGACTTCATATGCTTCTTGCAGACGGCCTTCAGCTGTTAGGCGCAACCAATCAGGGATGTTGTTGTGCAAAGGGCAATGGGATTGGCAATACGGAACACCACACTGTGAGCATCGTGAGGCCTGCTCTTCAGCCTTGCGCGTTGCGAATTCTGCGTAGATCTCGTTGAAATCTTCACGGCGCTCAGACGCACCGCGTTTCTCTGGCATTTCACGCTCTACTTTCGTGAACTTCAGCATCTTTTGACCAGCCATGAGAACTCTCCCTACATCAATCCAGAATGTCGGTTTACGCTAGGGCGCACAAATATAAAAGGCAGTAATACTTACCTACTTATCATTATCTAAGTGTTTTGGAATATTTTCCGCCAGTCTATTAATATATTTAAGTCCGAAGCGGACTTAAATAAGAATGTTGTCCAGTAGTTACAATGAGTTAAGCTTTAGCATCGCTAAGTTAGAGAGGGCATCAATGCCGCTATATTATCTCGTCATTATTGCACTCATACAGGGCATCACAGAATTCCTACCTGTATCGTCGAGCGGCCATCTTATCTTATTGCCAAGCCTAACGGGTGCAAAAGATCAGGGGCAAGTTATTGATGTTGCAGCGCATTTTGGCACTCTCTTTGCCGTAATCGCATTTTTCTGGGCAGATGTTCGGAGTGCAATGATTGGGCTACCCAAGGCGCTGGTCCGCCATGGAACAACGCAAGGCGAGCGACTCGCCCAGTTACTGATCATTGCGACAATTCCTGTAGTCATCGCAGGATTTGCCCTCAAAATGTCGGGCTATAACGATGCGCTACGCAATATTACTGTCATAGGCTGGACGATGATTATTTTCGGAATCGTACTTTGGTATTTTGACACCAGAAGCTCAAGCCTCAAAAATACACCCGATTGGACAAGAAAAGACGCTATTATCATGGGGCTGTGGCAAGCAATCGCGTTGATCCCGGGCGTGTCACGGTCTGGCGCGACGATCAGCGGCGCACGCGCCCTTGGCTATACACGCTCAGACGGTGCAAAACTTGCAATGCTCATGTCGATCCCGACCATCATTGCGTCGGCCACGCTGTTAATCTTGAGTTTGGATGCACAGTCGAGCGCAACCCTCTGGCGCGACATATTGATCGTTGTCGCTCTGTCATTTGGCGCAGCGTTAGTCGCGCTAAGCTTAATGATGAAGCTGCTGAAATCTGTCAGCTTCACCCCTTATGTTATCTATAGAATCGCACTTGGCGCAGTACTTTTAGTTATTGCGTACACCTAAGCCTTTAGATTCTTTGCGCTTTCTTTGATTGCGTCATACTGCCCTGACGGACGGAATCGCCACAGGTATTCTGGCAGAACTGGCTCCAAAGCTGTGGGCGCAATACCCAGATCCGCAAACGTTTTTGCATCGTCCGATACGACATTATCACGACGCAAGTTACGCACCTGATCCGCAGTAATTGCAGGCGCAATAATACCCAAGGACAGCACCTTCGCGACAGAAAAACCAAATGCCATTACATTTGCAACGGGGAATGGAATGTTCACGACAAGCTTACGACGGCGGATCACACTAAGCATCTCACCCATCAAGTCTTTGAAGTTATGTACTTCTGGTCCGCCGAGTTCATATACGCCAACACTCGCCTTACCCAAAACGCCCAGAACAACAGCCTGAGCAACGTCATCAACGTAAACTGGTTGGAACTTTGTGGCCGCACCAACGACTGGAAGGATGGGACCCATGCGCGACATCGCCGCGAACCGGTTAAAGAATTCATCTTCTGGACCAAAGACAATTGACGGGCGCACGATCATCGCATTTGGCATATGCGCCAAAACGCCCTGCTCACCTAATGCTTTGCTGACCGCATACTGGCTATCGCTTTTCTCATCCGCACCGATTGCGGAAACCAAAACCATGCGCTCAATACCAGCCTGAGCTGCAAGACGCGCAATACGCTCGGCGCCTTCGTGCTGCACTGCGTCAAACTTATTCTTGCCGCTTTCGGCCAAAATGCCCACGCAATTCACGACAGCATCAGCGCCCTGCATTACCGATGCAACAGACGCATCATCTCGGATATTGCACAACACAGGCTCGACCTGACCAACCACACCATACGGCTTTACAAAAATCGCCTCGTTCGGGTTACGCACTGCGACCCGCACGCGCCATCCCTCTTTGGCCATCCGCCGAGCAACATAGCGACCAACAAAACCAGAGCCGCCGTAGATTGTGACCAGCTTAGACATAATAATAATCCTGTATTCTTTGGCTGCCTAGCGATGTAACGCCCAACGCCAATTCAGACAAGCCGCATTTCGCCGCGCCCAAGTGCTTGTGTTATTGACAGCGCCCCCACCACCGCCTAAACGCCACTTAATGACACCTGCCCAGGTGGCGGAATGGTAGACGCGCTAGCTTCAGGTGCTAGTGTCCGTATGGACGTGGAGGTTCGAGTCCTCTCCTGGGCACCACTACCTTACTTAAAGCATTGTAATACCTCACTAATTCGACTGAGCGAGTGAGCCGTAGACCATGCTGGCAACCAAATCTAATAGCTATACGTTCCAAAAGGACGGCATTTGGTATTTCTCCCGTAGAGTTCCCGCTGATTTGCGTAGGCATTACCGTACAGGCAGGATTGCTATTCTCTGAGGACTAAATCAGTCAGGGATGCTCGTGTTAGGGCGATGTCCGATGCTGCTAAGTTAGACAGGCACTAAGTTTTATTCTGACCCAAGATGTTCCAATATAAAATATCATGACGGCGCTAAAAATGAAACAAACATTTACATTAACCTCCCGTAAAGGTATCATTATGATACTTTCAAGGGGCCATCACCATGGACTACATCAAACAGTCACTGAAAGGCTTAACTATTACTTGCTTCTTTTC
>NZ_CBFHHE010000007.1:0-93213 GCF_965655635.1 Nereida sp. | reverse complement strand
CGCATATGCTCGATGCGGATCACGTCTTTGTTGCCAGTTGTGGTGATGAAAATGTCAGCGGTGTCTACAACATCTTCGAGCAGAACCACTTCAAAGCCGTCCATCGCCGCTTGGAGCGCACAAATTGGATCAACTTCGGTGACTTTTACGCGTGCGCCCGCACCCGCAAGCGATGCAGCTGAGCCTTTACCAACGTCGCCGTAGCCCATGACAACCGCAACCTTACCAGCCATCATTGTGTCAGTCGCGCGGCGGATGCCGTCAACAAGGCTCTCTTTACAGCCGTATTTGTTATCGAACTTCGATTTGGTGACAGAGTCGTTAACGGTGATAGCGGGGAACCGAAGCGGTCCGTGCTTCACAAGATCATACAGGCGGTGAACGCCAGTGGTTGTTTCCTCGGACACACCCTTGATTTGGCCACGCATCTTTGTGAACCAACCGGGGCTTTCCTTCATGCGCTTTTGGATCTGTGCAAATACAGCGACTTCTTCTTCGGATGTCGGCACTTCGATGAGGTCAGTTTCGCCGTTCTCAACGCGGGCGCCTAGCAGGATATACAAAGTGGCGTCGCCACCATCATCAAGGATCAGGTTCGGCCCGTCTGGGAACATGAAAGATTTATCAAGGTAGTCCCAGTGCTCTTCAAGAGACTGGCCCTTGATCGCAAACACAGGCGTACCACCTGCAGCAATTGCAGCCGCCGCGTGGTCTTGGGTGGAGAAGATGTTGCACGACGCCCAGCGAACATCCGCGCCAAGATAAACAAGCGTCTCAATCAGAACCGCCGTTTGAATGGTCATGTGCAGAGAGCCTACGATACGCGCACCCGCCAAAGGCTTGGTGTCACCATACTCTTCACGAAGCGCCATCAGACCCGGCATTTCCGTTTCCGCAATATCAAGCTCTTTACGGCCAAAATCAGCCAGAGAGATATCTTTAACAATGTAATCGTTCGCCATGGTGGCCTCACTTTTCATTTAAATTTACCGGGCAGATAGCACTCCGGACCCATCTCGACAATGCGTAGAAGGGTCCTTAGTTTCAGGAAGTGATCTTACGGGGCGTATCTGATGAAACAACCACGAGCTTGGCAGCGTATGCTGTCGGGACGGCGACTTGACTTGCTTGACCCGACACCAGTCGACATTGAGATCGAAGATATCGCTCACGGGCTGGCGTTCGTTGCCCGCTGGAATGGGCAGACGATTGGTGATTTCGCCTATTCCGTTGCCGAACACTCACTGCTGGTTGAGACGATTTTTTCCCGAATGAACCCCAGCGCCCCCGCAAAATGGCAGTTAGCTGCGCTTTTACATGATGCACCTGAATACGTGATTGGCGATATGATTAGCCCCGTTAAGGCCGCCGTTGGACCGGGTTACAGTGCTTTGGATGAACGCCTTGAGGCAGCAATCCACATTCGCTTTGGTCTACCGGCAAAAGTACCAGTCACTGTTAAGAAAAAGATCAAAAAGGCTGACCAGATCAGCGCATGGATGGAAGCAGTTCAGATTGCAGGTTTTTCCGAAGCTGAGGCAGATAAGTTCTTTGGCAAACCAAACGGAGCATTGATTGACGATCTTGAAATCATACTTCGCCCCGCACCCGTTGTGCGCGCCGATTACACCGCGCGCTACAACGCACTGATTGAGCAGCTTTAGCTTATCGCGGGCTTCGTTTTGCCAAAATGCGCTGCAGCGTTCGCCTGTGCATGTTCAAGCGGCGTGCTGTCTCAGAAACATTCCGGTCACAAAGCTCATAGACACGCTGAATATGCTCCCAACGAACACGGTCCGCTGACATCGGGTTTTCTGGTGGTGGGGGCAATTCATCGTCGCCCGACAAAAGTGCGTTGATAATGTCATTCGCATCAGCTGGCTTTGATAAATAATCAGTAGCTCCAATCTTCACCGCAGCAACAGCCGTCGCAATTGCACCGTACCCCGTCAACACGACGATACGGCTATCGGGGCGGCGCGCGCGCAGGACCTCAACCACATCAAGACCGTTCCCATCACCTAACCTTAAATCTACAACGGCATATGCAGGCGTACGCGCAGTGGCGATCGCCTTGCCCCCTGCAACACTGTCAGAGGTCTCAACTGCAAAGCCGCGCTTTTCCATGGCTTTCGCCAAGCGCTTTAGAAACGGCTCATCGTCGTCGACCAAAAGCAATGTCTTGTCTTCGCCAATTTCATACTTTGCTTCAGCCGACATCGTGATCTCCCAAACTGGTCTGTGGTTGATGATATGGGGTGAACTGTTATGCGGTCAATTTCTTAGACAGCGTCCATCATGCAAGCCATCTGCTCTGCCATGCGGTCTGGTCGAATTTGCCTACCAAAAGGTTGAACGATCCCTTGCTTAGGAAGAACAAAATAGCTCTGCGTTGAATGGTCAACCAAATAGTAATCTGGGTCACCTTCTTGGCGTTGGTAAAAAGTTTTGTACGCTCTGGATGCTACTTTTACCTGCTCAGGCGTGCCCGTGAGTGCGGTCATATCTTCGCCAAAATTAAAGACGTAATCTGCCAAAACTTCGGGCGTATCCCGCTCGGGGTCGATGGAAATGAAAACAGGTTTCACGTCTTTTCCCTGATCGGCCAAGACATCAATTGCATCAACATTTCGCACAACATCAAGCGGGCAAATATCAGGGCAGAACGTATAGCCAAAATAAACTAGCGAGGGCTGTGTTAGAACATCCTCGTCAGTGACTGTTTCACCTTTATGATTTACCAAAGTGAACGCTCCACCAAGCTGACCACCGGCAACAGCCATCACGTTGCACTGCTCAAACCTGTTGGATGGCGCCAAAATAGTTGTCGCCAAAACGCCAGCAATAACCAGTGCTGTTGTTGAGACACCCGCAGCAATAGCGAAACCCTTAGCCATAATTAACACCCTCTCACATTCCAAAAGTAGTCTTGGCCGCTAAGTAGCAAGATATGGTAGGCTTTGATAAGCGACCATGGGTCACATTAAGGACAAATCAACGTGCCAACACAACACGCACCAGAGATTGCTCTTTTTGAGGAAAGTGCACGCGCCAACTGGATCAGGATACGGACTCTGATCGGCTTAAGGTGGCTCGCCATTACCGGACAACTTGCTGCGATGGCGGTGGGGAAAATCTACTTCTCGCTCAGCCTTCATTTGGGACTATGTCTAATGGTTGTTAGTGCCGGTATCATATTTAATCTGATCGCCACATTCGTACTCCCTGAAAACAAGAGGTTGGACGAGAACGAAGCACTATCGATGATCATGTTTGATCTTGGACAGTTGGCGCTTTTACTTTTTTTGACTGGGGGTATGAACAACCCGTTTGCTGTTTTGCTGATCGCCCCAGTCACCATATCAGCCACCGCACTTAGCACCCGCTCAACAATTGCTGTTGGCGGACTAACGTTGCTGGCGATTACTGCTCTCACAACGTTTTACGTACCGCTGCGAACCGCACAGGGGTTTATCCATGAGATGCCATCTATTCTGCTCTTTGGTTTCTGGGTGTCCATGGGCGTTGGCGTGATTTTCATAGGGCTTTACGCACGCCGCGTCACGGTTGAAATGAACACAATGTCGAATGCGCTAGTTGCCACCCAAATGGCTCTCGCCCGTGAGCAGAAATTGACAGACTTAGGGGGCGTTGTTGCTGCAGCCGCACATGAACTTGGAACACCGCTTGCAACTATCAAGCTCGTCAGTGCCGAGTTGATGGAAGAACTTTCCGAACAACCCGACCTTTATGATGATGCAAAACTAATCCGCGAGCAGTCAGAGCGCTGTCGCGAGATTTTGCATTCGATGGGGCGCGCCGGAAAAGAAGATAAACACCTGATGACAGCGCCCATTTCAGCCGTTCTTCAAGAGGCAGCGGAGCCTCATATGCATCGCGGAAAGGATATTAATTTTGATGTTTCAGCAATTGATGACACGCCCGACATTCCGCAGCCTCACATCAATCGTCGGCCCGAAATTATTCATGGACTGCGGAACCTTATCCAAAACGCAGTGGACTTCGCCGACACGCAAGTTTGGATCGACGTTCAATGGAGCGATACCGAAATAACACTGCGGATCACTGATGATGGCGACGGGTTTCCACAGCAGGTGTTTAACCGGATTGGCGATCCATTTGTTAAACGCCGCAACTCACAAACTGACAAGCAAAAACGACCAGGTTATGAGGGAATGGGGCTTGGTCTATTTATTGCCAAAACACTGCTCGAAAGATCAGGCGCAACCCTGCGGTTTTCAAACGGATCTGACCCCACTATGGAAACATCCCCACCACACAACCGAAGCGGCGCCATCGTCGAAGTGTCATGGCTAGCCTCTAAAGTAATCAGCGACAAAACAACGTCACTTGGCGAAAATAAGCGATTTGACGTCTAAAATTTTGGCTTGTTAATATTTTCTCTAATTTCATTTTCTAAATACTCTGGCAGTAATTTGACGGAGTAACGATGGCGTCTTTTGTATTTTTTTCGCTTGCCTTGTGTTTTTTACGGCAGCCAATTGGTGGATTAATTCATCCGCCCTAACAGCCCAAAAGCCAACTTATTCACTCGGCACAAATGACGAAAGGCGAACGATTTTCCTTTTCGAATACGGGTATCCGGTTGATGAAACAAACACAGCCAAGGCATTGTTAAAGGATATAAGCCAGCCCGGTAATCTTGATGATTGGGCCCACTTCAAATCAGCCGTTACTGACGATTTTGCTGATCTAGATGCGCATGCCGAAACTGCCGTTTCTTTGGGTCGCTCAACACTGAAATCACATCGGGACGAACGGCTGTCGCTTACCTTCGAGGCTGTTCACACCCTCATTCGTGTCGAACTTCAAGGCACAAGCGTCACGCAGAAAACATCAGCAGATCGAACTTTGTCAGCACCTTTTCTCGTTTAGGAGGAAAATGAAGCAGGAGAGGTCATTTGGGGTAATGCAGCGTACTTGAAGCGTTGCGAACATATTGAAACATGGCCCCTACCAAAGTTGCTCGTTATCACCGGCTTGAAGCAAAAACCCTCGGGTACTCAGCAGCGGATATCACAAGTTCACAACCAAAAATTGGTAGAGTGGTATGACGTTTCACATGAAGTCTTGGAGGCGGGGTTTCGGTTCTATGCCACACCAGCGGATCAAGTTGTTGAAGCAGAAGAAAAGCTGGATCAATTTCGCCAATCTATGGCAAAAACTTTTGCCGCGCTGTCATGTGGGCTGGCTCTGTTTGATAGTGATGACAGGCTTACCGTCTTCAACCCAGCACTGGCCGACAAATATTCGCTTCCAATAGATTTTCTATTACGACGCCCATCATTTGATATGTTCCTCCATAAACTACGCGAACTTCGGCTTACCCCTGAGAACACCCGTTTTGAGGACTGGACCGCAGCCCTTTCACCCAAGGAAGAAAGTACGGTTGCGGCTACCTCATGGGCCACAACAAAGGGTCGCAAACTAACAGCCGCAGTAATGCCTCACACGGAAGGGTCGCGCGTCATCTCGATTGAAGAGACACCGGACATGTCCGAGGTCATTGAAGCCCTGCAGGCCGAAAACATAGCGCTGAAAGAAGCACTTGATTTAATTCCTAAGCCCACTTGCATTATTGATCAGGGCAAAAAAGTATGCGCCGCCAACTCAGCTTTCCGGGTGCCATGGGAAGACAAATTAAACTATCCAATCAGTGCCGCGACAAGCATCGGTAAGCGTGCGGAACATACAGATAAGTGGGACCAAGTGCGCGCAGCCCTCAACAAACCGATGTCTGTTCATCATTGGAAAAGCCAATTGGCCCTCGAAGGTAACAACTCGGTCGCGCTGAATATTGATCGAAAGGCAAGTGGGCACATGCTCGTGCAATTCTCAGAGCGATCCCACAACACATCCGCAGCAGAGAACACAAGCAGGGCCGCACTTTAACGCCTTGCGACTATAAGGTGACAGTTTAATGTGCGGGTTATGGCCTCAATCCTGTATCAAACTGAGACAACTTCGCCCGACCAGACAGCAGACTTGGCCATCAGTATTGGCCAAATTCTAAAGGCTGGGGACTGCCTGCTCTTGGTTGGATCAGTCGGGGCCGGAAAGTCACTTTTTGCCCGCGCGTTGATACAGTCTCTGCAAGACACGCCAGAAGATGTTCCAAGCCCAACATTCACGATCGTTCAGACCTATGAAACCAACTTGGGTGATCTTTGGCATTGTGATCTTTACCGTATTTCAAGCCCTCACGAGGTAATTGAGCTTGGCCTCGATGATGCCATGGCTACTGCCGTCACGCTCATCGAGTGGCCTGAAAACTTGGCGGATCTAACACCTCCAAATGCACTTACAATCCGAATTAACGATCTTGGCGGTAATGTTCGAAAATTATCACTCGAAAGTACGGATTCAGCTTGGGCAGCACCTCTTGAGAAAGCTTTCGAAAATGCGACCTAAGCTGGTATCTAAATTCATCGCGAAAACACAATGGTCAGACGCAGAAATAGCGATGCTCGCAGGCGACGCTTCAAATAGAAAATACTACCGCCTCAAGAAAACCGATAGTGCCGAAACCGCCATTTTAATGGACGCGCCACCTGATAAGGGGGAAGATGTTGCACCCTTCGTTCTTATTGCCCAGCATCTGGAAGGTATTGGACTGAACCCACCGTCTATATACGCCAAGGATGAGGCAAACGGGTTTCTTCTGCTCGAAGATTTGGGCGATGATTTACTGGCAAAACTTGCACCCAACGGCTCAGAGTTTGATCTATACAAAGCCGCTGTCGATGCGCTCCTTCACCTGCACCAATCACCGCTACCAGAGACATCGCTAGAAAAATATTCCGCAGCGGAGATGGCCCCGCTCGGGTGTCTTTCTCTAGAGTGGTACGCTCAAAATGCCGGAGGAACGGTCAATGACAAGGCCGAGCTAAAAACGGCTTTATTTGCTGCGATAGAAGCAACTGAAACCGCCACGCCGGTTCTTGTTTTACGCGACTACCACGCTGAAAATCTACTCTGGACGCCGATGTTTGAGGCCCCTAAAAACATTGGCCTTCTCGACTTTCAAGACGCTCGGGTTGGCCAGCCAACATATGACGTAGTCTCACTACTCGGCGATGCCCGCCGCGACGTATCAAAACCAGTACGTGATGACCTGCTTAAATACTACCAATCCAAAAGCGGTATCGACCCTGATAAATTTAGCGCCAGCTGTGCTGCACAAAGCGCACAACGAAACCTGCGCATTCTTGGTGTATTTGCGCGGCTTTGTATCCGTGATGGAAAACCATCCTACCTAGATTTTATTCCGCGCGTTTGGGCCAACCTAAAACAGGATCTGCAACACCCAAGCCTATCTTCGATAGCACCAATTGTACTCCGAAATATCCCTGAACCAACGCCCGAAATTCTAAATCTATTGAGACGTAAATGCCCAAAAAACCATCACTGATGTTATTCGGTGCGGGCTTTGGCACGCGTATGGGCGATCTTACAAAGACAACGCCAAAGCCATTGATTTCAGTGGCGGGCAAGCCGCTGGTGGATCATGCTATCGAAATTGCGCAGGAAGCGGAAATCGAGAACATCGCCATAAACACTCACTATCTTGCTGAGCAAATACAAGATCACTTTCTCGGATCCGGCATCGAAGTCGTTCACGAAGGACCAACTATTCTTGAAACCGGCGGCGGGTTGAAAAATGCCTTAAGCATTCTGGGCCCAGACCCTGTTATCACCATGAATACCGACGCTGTTTGGCGAGGGAACAACCCGATTAATGAACTGCTGTCCCGCTGGAAACCCAATGAAATGGATGCACTTCTACTTTTGGGTGACCCCAGTCGGACCCACGGCCATGAGGGTGGGGATTTCACCCTTGATGACGACGGCGCAATCTCTCGCGGTGGGCCTTTTGTCTTCAGTGGGCTACAGATCATCAAAACAGATGCTCTATCCCAAATACAGCAAAGCGCCTTTTCGATCAGCAAACTTTGGGACATATTTACGAAGTTTGGCATCCTAAAGGGTCATATATACTCGGGCGAATGGTGCGATGTTGGCCACCCCGAAGGCATAAATATTGCAGAACGAATGTTAGCTAAATGATGTTTCCCCAGCCCCCAATGCCCAAAGTATTTCATCTGCCCCTTGGCTGTGACTTTCCAAAAACCATTGCACGCGGGCTTGAACAGCGACTGCATGGACATAATCCAATGTCATGGGCAAATACCACGTTAATATTCAATACCCGTCGTTCGGAACAGCGTGTCACGGAATTGCTTGCCTCTGGCCCAGCGCGCCTTTTGCCAAGGATCAAGCTTCTTTCAGGTCTTGATGATACACCAGAAACACGCGCCATACCCCAACCTGTGTCACGCATTCGCAGGCACCTTGAGCTTGCCCAACTGATTGATGCACTGCTCACGGCTTCGCCAGAGCTTGCGCCCCGCTCTGCGCTGTTTGACCTTGCAGATAGCCTTGCCCGTCTCATTGATGAAATACAAAGTGAGGCGGTTGATCCAGAAGCCATAAGAAACATCGATGTGTCGGATCACTCTGCACATTGGCAACGTACTCAGCAATTCCTTACAATTGCACAGCAATATCTGGCAGAAACGTCTCTTCCCGATAAAGAAACCCGCCAAGGCATGGTCGTCGATGCACTTATTGGGACTTGGCTCAAAAATCCGCCAGAGCATCCTATCATTCTTGCCGGCTCAACGGGGTCTCGGGGGACAACGGCAAGGTTGATGCGCGCCATTGCAAACCTTCCACAAGGCGCTGTCATCCTGCCGGGTTTTGACACCTCAATGACCACTCGCGATTGGGCAAACCTATCGTCAGAGAAACACAGAGCTGAGGATCATCCGCAGTACCGTCTGAAGGCGTTTATGGACGAGGTCAATGTAAGTCCGGATCAAGTACAGCCGTGGGATGAAACAGTTTCAGCGGAGCCGACCAAACGGACGCAGCTGATATCATTGGCCCTGCGCCCCGCGCCGATCACAGATCAATGGCTTAGCGAAGGTCCAAAACTAGGCGATTTGGAAGAATGCTGCGAAGATATCACGCTTCTCAACGCCCCATCGCCACGGCTTGAGGCGCAAGCGATATCGATCGGTATTCGAGACGCCGTTGAGCAAGGCAAAACAGTAGCGCTTATTTCGCCTGATCGCACCCTGACACGCCGCGTTAGCGCTGCGCTCGACAGGTGGCGCATTCGGGCTGACGACAGTGCTGGCATCCCGCTACACCTCACAGCACCGGGCCGCCTGCTAGATCAAACAGCACGACTTATGGGCGAACCTGTTACCGCCGATACACTGTTGGCGTTACTTAAGAACCCTCTCGTCTTTTCAGGCGGAGATCGAGGCAACCACCTTAGACGGACGCGGAACCTTGAGATCTACATCCGCAAATACGGCATGCCTTTTCCCACGGAAGAACTGCTTATGGCATGGGCAAATGGTGAAAAAGACGAAGGTGTTAGCAAGTGGGCCAGTCTTATAGGACGTGCAGTTTCTGTCCTCTCTACAGCTCGCACACAACCTCTGCCCCATCTCATTGAGGTACACCTCAAATACGCCGAGTTACTTTCAACGGGCGACGGTTCTCAAGGCGATGGCACGCTTTGGTTGCGCGACGAAGGTGAGAAAGCGCTGCAAACTGTGACGCTTCTCCAGCAAGACGCGCTCTATGGAAACGACCTATCCCCCCGCAATTATCAGGCCCTATTCCACCGTATTTTAGCAAACGAAGAAGTCCGCGACCGGGAACAACCAAGACCAGACGTTTTTATTTGGGGTACCCTCGAGGCACGTGTTGGTGGCGCAGATATTGTTATCCTTGCTGGACTGAATGAAGGAAGCTGGCCGGAAGCCGCGGCACATGATCCATGGCTCAACCGAAAAATGCGAAACGAGATTGGCCTGCTATCGCCTGATCGTAAACTTGGCTTATCTGCACACGACTTCCAAATCGCAGCGGCAGGACCAAAAATATGGCTGTCGCGCTCAGCCCGCAGTAGCGATGCCGAGACAGTCCCATCTAGATGGTTGAACAGGATTACAAACCTTGTTCAGGGCCTACCAAAGCAAAACGGTGAGGCGGCTTATAAAGGAATGTTGGCGCGCGGTGATAAGTGGCTCCAGATCGCTATTGAATTAGAAAAACCGCAACAAAAAATTGAACCGGCCAAGCGTCCTGCCCCGCGCCCACCTGTAAGCGCCCGACCCCGCCATTTGTCGGTCACTCGGTTCAAACACCTGATCCGCGATCCCTACAACGTCTACGCGCGCGACATCCTCAAACTAAAGCCGCTCCATTCGCTGCGACGATCCGCTGACGCATTGCTGCGTGGAACCGTAGTTCACTCTGTGTTTGAAGAGTTCATCAAAAAGAACGGAATACAGACGCCAGATCCCGTCGACACACTTCTCAATATTGCAGAAGACGTGCTGACCAAAAAAGCGCCTTGGCCAACTGCTCAACGCCTGTGGTTGGGGCAGCTAAGCCGCATTGCGCACGAATTTGTTGAACAGGAAAACGTCAGGCAGCAATACGGGACGCCGACCCTTCTGGAACAAAAAGGAAAGTTTACGCTTGCCGACATATCCTTCGACCTAACCGCCCAAGCGGACCGGATCGACATAACCGAAACGGGTGGTGCGATTATCTACGACTACAAAACAGGTACCCCGCCACAGAAAAAACCCCAGCTTCTCTTTGACCGTCAGCTTTTGCTTCAAATGCTGATGATAGAAGAGGGTGCCTTTTCTGAGTTGGGGCCTGTGCCCGCTGAAAGCGGTGTGTTTCTAAAGGTCGGTTCATCACTACAAAGCACGCCAGCCCCTATTGATGAAACCTCAATTGCCGAGATCAAGACAGAACTACGCGCGCTTATTTTAGCCTATAACAATCCGGATCAGGGGTATCTTGCCCGTCGGCAAACTGAAAAAGACACCTATGCAAACGAGTACGATCACCTCTCGCGATTCGGGGAGTGGGACGTCACGGACGAGCCGAACCCAGAGGTGCTGAAATGAGTATCCCTAACGACGCAAGCCTTCGGCAAATTCAAGCCGCCCGTCCCGATATGTCAACGTGGCTTGCCGCAAATGCCGGCTCTGGCAAGACCCGCGTTCTCACGGATCGGGTCGCGCGCTTGCTTCTATCCGGTGTTCCGCCAGAGCGTATTTTGTGCCTGACCTACACCAAAGCCGCCGCCAGCGAGATGCAGAACCGACTGTTCCAAAGGTTAGGGGATTGGGCAATGAAGCCCGAACCCGATCTGCGTAAAGAATTAATCGGGCTTGGTGTTGACGATGCGTGGTCAGATCATGATCTGAATAATGCACGGCGCCTTTTCGCCCGCGCGATCGAAGCGCCCGGTGGTCTGAAAATTCAAACGATCCATTCGTTTTGCGCCACACTTTTGCGGCGGTTCCCTCTTGAGGCCGGCGTGTCGCCCCAATTCACCGAAATGGAAGACCGTGCAGGCGTGCTGCTTCACGAAGCTGTTTTGGACGATATTGCGACCGGCCCAAATCAGCACCTTCTTGATGCTTTGGCGATGCAAATTACCGATCAGAATTTTGAAAAACTCGCGCGTGATATCATCAAGAACAAAGCCTTGTACGCAACTGATACATCAATTGAAGACGTATTGGACTTACCTTCTGGGACAACCGAAAAGTCACTAATTGATCAAGCTTTCGACGGATCTGAGGGCGATCTCTTTACCGCTCTAATTCCAATTTTACGTACATCCTCCGCCAACGATACCAAGCTTGCTGACGCGCTTGATGCCATAAAGACGTTCAATTACGTCGCTATATCGGAGCTCGCAAAGCCGCTTCTTTTTCATAGCGGTGCCAATAACAGGCGCGCTAAAATTGGACGTGCTCCGACAAAGGCGATCGCGGAAAAGCATCCTGAACTCACCGCACAACTTCATGATCTAATGGAGCGTATCGAAGACGCACAAGAACTGAAATTAAAGCTCGATACCGCCCATAAAACCAAAGCCCTACATGCCTTTGCGCGTGTCTTTCTACCAAAATATGAGGCTGCCAAAACGGTCCGTGGATGGCTTGATTTTGACGATCTAATTGAGAAGACCAACGATCTTCTGTCCAATCAAAGTATGGCGTCATGGGTTCTGTTTCGTCTCGATGGCGGCATTGACCACATCCTCGTCGACGAGGCGCAGGACACCAGCCCAACCCAATGGAGCGTCATTGAAAACCTTGCCTCTGAATTCACCAGCGGTCTTGGCGCACGTGATGATGTAGAGCGGACTATTTTTGTTGTCGGTGATCCCAAGCAGTCAATCTACTCGTTCCAAGGGGCTAAACCCGCGGGCTTTTCTGAAATGCGTGATAACTTTCATAGCAAGCTGAAAAGCATCCAAAAACCTTTTCAACCACTGCAACTTGAATACTCGTTTCGCTCCTCGGCAGCGGTTTTAAGCAGCGTCGACAAGGTCTTTTCAAAAGGTGATACGACAAGCCTAGGCGGCACAGTTTTACACAAAGCGTTCAAGACTGAACTGGCTGGCCGCGTGGATATTTTTCCAGTGGTTGAGCCACAAAAGACCGAGGATGATCTGCCTTGGCACACGCCTCTCGACCGCAAGTCACCACAAGACGCAACGGTGATTTTGGCTAAACGCATTGCAGCGCGAATTCGCCATATGATCGATACAAAAGTTGGCATTCCTGACGAAGAAACACCGAACATATTCCGTCCCGTTCATGAAGGTGATTTTCTAATTCTCGTTCGTAAAAGGTCAGCAATTTTTCACGAACTGATCCGTGCCTGTAAATCAGAAGGCCTAAAAATTGCAGGCGCTGACAAACTGAAAATTGCGGGCGAGTTGGCGGTAAAAGACCTCACTGCGCTGCTTGCCTTCTTATCGACACCCGAAGATGATCTCGCGCTTGCGGGGCTGCTGAAGTCCCCCCTATTTGGCTGGAGCGAGCAAGATTTGTTCGATCTGGCCCATCGCCGCGCTGTCAAAAAATATCTTTGGCAAGAGATGCGTGACAGGCGTACTGAGTTTCCTGAAACCATGGAAATGCTAGATGATCTTCGAAATTCATCTGATTTTCTACGCCCCTTTGACCTTCTGGAACGTGCCCTTATCCGTCACGATGGTCGGCGAAAGCTAATCGCCCGCTTGGGTGAAGAGGCCGTTGACGGCATTGATGCGTTGCTCGACCAAGCACAATCGTACGAACAAAACGACGTACCAAACCTGACGGGCTTTTTGACATGGCTGGAGGCAGAGGACGTTGAGATAAAACGGCAAGCCGAAAGTGCAGGTGACCAAATCAGGGTCATGACCATCCATGGCGCTAAGGGGCTGGAAGCGCCGATTGTTATTCTTCCCGAGACTGGCGCACAGAAAAGCCAATTCCGTGACCCGACCATCAACAAAGACGGTACCGCTGTTTGGAAGCCTGCCACGGCAGACATGCCCGAGTGTCTTGAGGCACCCGTGGAGGAGGCAAAGCGGCTGTCTGCCGAAGAAAGTGACCGATTGCTGTATGTGGCAATGACCCGCGCTGAAAAATGGCTCATGATTGACGGCGTTATGGACCCTGCCAAAACGGCGGATAAATGGTACGGACGCATCGAAGACGCGGTAACTGAACTTGGCGCAAAGACAGCGCAGCTTGCCGATGAAACGCCTTTCCGCTTTGAGGTTGGCGCTTGGGCCGCCACAGATGCGCCCACCACGGCTAAGCATGCAACATCCGTTTCTATACCAACCCACCTGATGCTCAATCCAACAGCACCTGATGCGAAACAACGCCCACTTTCGCCGTCCATGCTGGGTGGCGCGAAGGCTCTGTATAGCAGATCAGACACTCATTTTGACGAAGAGGCCGCGATGCGCCGCGGCACACTCATACACTTGCTTCTCGAATATTTGCCTGACGTGCCTCGGCCTACATGGCAGGAACAGGCGAAGCAATTGTTACTGACCAACGATGAATTCGCTGTCGGTCCACTTGCTGACGAAATCATCCAAGAGGCCATAAACGTCTTAACCGCACCGCACTTAGGTTTCTTGTTCTCTGATCACGCAATGGCAGAGGTTGGTATTACATCACCGCTTTCTCAGCTTGAGGGTAAGCAAGTATTGGGAACGATTGACCGACTAATCGATCAAGGCGATCATATTCTTGCAGTCGACTTTAAATCAAACGCGATCATTCCCAAAAGACCCCAGGATACACCCCTAGGCCTGTTGCGCCAAATGGGCGCCTATGCGGCAGCTCTTGAAGTGGTTTTCCCCAACAAAACTATCAAAACGGCTCTTCTATGGACCAAAACCGCTGAGTTGATGGAGCTTCCCCGCGATATGGTGATGCAGGCACTGGAAACGACCCCCATATCTTGACGCTGTGCCCGCCCACTCTTAGGTTCACCGCAACGCAGATCTCAAGGAGAGACCCAATGGCTACCGTTGCAGCAACAGACGACACATTTGACGCAGAAGTCCGCAATTCAGACATCCCCGTTGTGGTAGATTTCTGGGCAGAATGGTGCGGCCCCTGCAAACAAATCGGCCCGTCACTTGAAGAACTTTCCGCCGAAATGGACGGCAAAGTGAAAATCGTGAAAGTCGATGTAGACAGCAACCCGAATGCAGCCGCACAAATGGGCGTTCGCGGCATTCCTGCTCTGTTCGTCTTCAAAGACGGCGAAGTTGTCTCAAACCGCAACGGCGCAGCACCAAAAGCGGCGCTGCAAAGCTGGATCGAAGAATCTATCTAACAGACGCGGCAAGACGAAAAACAAAGGCGTGCCGAACAAGGTGCGCCTTTTTTCGTACGCACATCGCCTTGTGAAACACTCGGCCGGCAACCATATTATTCCCACGCACAAAAGCGGGAGCGCGAACATGAGCAACTCAGATTTTCCGGGCTGGCACGGCACCACAATCATCGGCGTTCGCAAAGCCGGCAAGGTCGTCATTGCAGGCGATGGCCAGGTAAGTGTTGGCCAGACCGTAATGAAAGGGACCGCGCGCAAAGTCCGCCGCCTTTCTCCTGGTGGGTATGATGTGGTTGCAGGCTTTGCAGGCTCTACCGCTGACGCGTTTACATTGCTTGAGCGACTAGAGGCGAAACTTGAAGCAACGCCTGGCCAGTTAGCCCGCGCATCAGTTGAGCTTGCAAAAGACTGGCGAACGGACAAATACCTCCAGAAGCTTGAAGCAATGCTGATTGTATCGGACGGAACCGACTTGTTTGTTATTACCGGCGCGGGTGACGTTCTTGAACCTGAGCATGACATCACTGCAATCGGATCTGGTGGTAATTACGCCCTGTCCGCAGGCCGCGCACTTATGGATAGTGATCATGACGCGGAAGAAATTGCGAAACGCGCGATGGCAATTGCCGCAGATATCTGCGTCTACACCAACGGAAACCTCACGATCGAGACGATAAAATCATGACTGACTTAACGCCCCCACAGATTGTTGCGGAACTCGATCGTTTCATTATTGGCCAAGCAGACGCAAAACGCGCCGTTGCTGTTGCCATGCGTAATCGGTGGCGAAGACAACAATTACCCGATGATTTGCGCGATGAGGTGTATCCCAAAAATATCCTGATGATCGGGCCAACTGGCGTCGGCAAGACTGAGATTAGCCGCCGCCTCGCTAAGCTTGCAAATGCGCCTTTCATCAAAGTTGAAGCTACAAAGTTTACCGAAGTCGGCTATGTCGGTCGTGATGTTGAGCAGATTATCCGCGATCTTGTGGACAGCGCGATCACCCTTACCCGCGAAACGATGCGCGACGAAGTTAAAGCAAAGGCAATGAAGTCCGCCGAAGAGCGTGTGATCACTGCAATCGCCGGTGAAGATGCAAGAAGCGGCACGCGCGAAATGTTCCGCAAAAAGCTCATCGCCGGAGAGCTTGACGACACTGTGATTGAGCTCGACGTGGCCGCAGCAATGCCACAAATGCCATCGATGGATATTCCCGGGCAACCTGGTGGCGGCCAAATGATGAACCTTGGTGACTTGTTCGGCAAAGCGTTTGCAGTCCGTACCGAGCGTCGGAAAATGACAGTAGCGGAAAGCTATGACGTGCTCATTGGCGAGGAAGCAGACAAACTGTTAGACGATGAGACGGTGACGCAAACCGCGCTTGAGGCAGTCTCATCGAGCGGGATCGTTTTTCTGGACGAGATTGATAAGGTCTGCGCCAAAAGCGAAACAAGAAGTGGTGATGTCAGCCGCGAAGGCGTTCAACGCGACCTGCTGCCGCTCATCGAAGGCACTACGGTCTCAACAAAACATGGGCCCGTAAAAACCGATCACATTCTATTTATTGCATCTGGGGCATTTCACATCGCTAAGCCCTCTGATCTGCTGCCTGAATTGCAGGGTCGCTTGCCTATTCGCGTCGAATTACGCGCGCTAACGGAAAACGATTTTGTTCGCATTCTGACAGAAACAGACAATGCGCTTACGCGTCAGTACACTGCCTTGATGGCAACAGAAAATGTGACTGTTTCGTTCACGGCCGAAGGTATTGCCGCTCTCGCTAAAATTGCTGCGGAAGTGAACGAAAGCGTTGAAAATATCGGTGCGCGCAGGCTCTACACTGTGCTTGAGCGGGTGTTTGAGGAGCTGTCCTTCACGGCATCTGACCGCAGTGGTGATGAGATAACTGTGGACGCTGCGTTTGTGGAAAAACACTTAGGCGAGCTGTCTCGTTCAACAGACCTCAGCCGCTACGTGCTTTAACGTTTGCGCCGTAGGTAAACATAATACGCGCCACTACCACCATGCTTTAAGTGGGCTTCGCTGACCTGCAAAACAAGCGAAGCAACAGGCGCCATGCGCAGCCATTCAGGCACCTGATGACGAAGAACGCCCATGCGGACAGGCATTGGGCCACCCTCGTCTTTGTGTTTGCCCTTGCCTGTGATGACCAAAACCAACCGCTTCCCAGCGCGATGAGACGACATCACAAACCCTATTAATGCAGGGTGCGCTTCTGCAAGCGTCATCCCATGCAGATCGATCCGCCCCTCGGGCTTTAGCTTGCCGCGCCGTAGGTTCTGAAATGACTTTCGATCCATGTTCACAGGAGCTTCTGCGACCTGCTGCCGAATATCTTTTTGAATGTCATGCTTTCGCGGCAAAGGAGCCGCCCGCGCACCGGCCTTGAAATGGGAAATGGCGGGGTGTTGCTCGGCACAGATTTTCTTTGGGGGCTTTTTTTCAGCTGGCTTACTGACGGGCACGTGTTGAATTGGCACAGCTGTTTCCGCGACGCGCTGCCAAATGGAGCGATCGTCAGACGTTAAACCTTTGGGTTTCTTTGCCACTTCAAATCTACCGCGCCCATCTACGTTTATTCGCCAGTGGCTACCAATTGCCAGTTCGGATCGTCAGACGACATCACGCGTGCAAACGTCCAAGTGTCCTTCTGGCGTTTGATCTCTTTGGCGCTGCCTTCAACAACTTCACCCTCAGCATTCGTCACAACTGAAGTAAGCTCGGCCACGAATTTCACCGTCACTTCACCTTCGGTTGTCGAAGCGTTGTATGTCGCATCCTTCAAACGCATCTCACGGACACCAACAAAAGTAGCGTCGACGGAAAGCCCCTGCTCTTCGCGCATTTTGACAACGCTATCAAAGCTTTCGAAAACATCATCGGACAAGAAGCCTTTGATGCTATCCATGTCTCCAGCCTCAAACGCCATCAAGATCATCTCATAGGCACCGCTGGCCCCACCCAAAAACTCGTTCACGCTAAAACTTGGATCAGTCGCCTTCATTTGCGCCAACGCATCAGCTTGGGCGCTACCTTCTTCCGCATGATCTGTGATATCGCGATCTGGCCCGCCTTCGATCACCTCAAACTCACGGCGCACAGGTGTGCTATCTTGCACAGCCTCTGGTGGCTTTTCAAAACCCTCACGTGTGCCGAGCACGTTTTTCAGACGCAAAACCAAAAATATGGCAATGCCGGCAAGGACCAAAAGTTGGACGAGTGAGCTGTTCATGAAAGCCTCTAGCGTTGGGGGCGTGGGAAATTACTTAACTCGCACTTATGTAGGGCAGGCATAGGATCAAGTCCACTCACCGCACCTAGTTTGTGGTCTTGGCGTAAAGTTATGAAAAGGATCTTAAACATGTGGCTCTTTTTGGCATTTCTAGCGGTGCCGCTGATCGAAATTGGCCTGTTTATTCAGATCGGTGGCTGGGTTGGCCTTTGGCCAACACTGCTTATCGTGCTCATTACAGCACTTCTGGGAACCGCGTTGGTGCGGCAACAAGGCGCGCTTGCTCTGTCACAAGTCCGCGGCAGCTTTGAAAACCTGAATGATCCTACAGAACCGCTGGCCCACGGCGCGATGATCCTGTTCTCCGGCGCGCTCCTTCTGACGCCCGGCTTTTTCACTGATGCCGTTGGCTTTGCCCTTCTCATTCCCGCTGTGCGCACATCTGTATTTGCCGCGCTCAAATCGCGGATCAAAGTACAAAGCTTTTCAAACGGCAGGCCCCGCCAACCCCATCAAAATACGGCCGGCGGAACAACCATTGATGGCGACTTTGAGGAGGTACCCCCACCTTCAAATCAACCTTCTGGGCCGTCAGGCTGGACCCAACACTAACGGATTGAGGCCCCTGCCCCGACCTGTTACGAAACTGCGAGTATAAGTTGATTGGAGATGCCCCATGGCTGACGAAACCCCCGCACAAGAAGCACCCGCTGGCATCAAAATGTCCGTGCTGGCGCAATACATCCGCGACATGTCATTTGAGAACATTCTCGTTCAAAAAGGCGGCGCAGGCGATGTAACCCCAGACGTTTCTGTTCAAGTGAACATCGACGCGAAAAAGCGTACTGTTGAAAACCAGTTTGAGGTCATCATTAAGCTGATGATCAAATCAAATGACAAAGCTTCAGAAGCCGCGTTGTTCTTGATGGAGCTTGACTACGGCGGCGTTTTCCAGGTCGAAAACGTGCCAGAAGACCAGCTTCACCCGTTCTTGCTGATCGAATGCCCACGGATGCTGTTCCCGTTTGTGCGCCGTGTTGTTAGCGACGTCACTCGTGACGGTGGCTTCCCGCCACTTAACCTTGAAACCATTGATTTCCTTCAGCTTTATCGCGCAGAGCTTACACGCCGCGCTGAAGCAGAAGCAAAGAACGCGACTGTTTCTTAATAACCTAAGTCTCAGACCGCCAAAGCACTGCGCCGCCCATCTTGTCGAGAAATTCGGCGTGGGCGGCGTTTTCTTTTTCAGTTAGCCGTGATGGCAACGGCGTCGGACGGCGTGAAGGACGCCATTCCGCGGTTTGATCCGAAGATGTGTTGTTTGAGTTGGTGCTTAGCGCAAAGTCAGGCTGCTTGCCGCCGATAAGTTCAAGATAAACTTCCGCCAAAATTTCACTATCAAGCAACGCTCCGTGCAAAGTCCGCGACGAGTTATCGATGTTGAAACGGCGGCATAGCGCATCAAGCGAAGCAGGCGAGCCAGGGAAACGCTTACGTGCGATTGCCAGCGTATCAAGCGACTGCGACATAGGTAGAGCAGGGCGCCCAAGCCAACCGAGCTCTGCGTTCAAGAACTTCATATCGAACGCCGCGTTATGAATGACCATCACATCGGTACCGACAAAATCAACAAAATCCTGCGCAATATTTCTGAAAACTGGCTTATCGCGCAAAAAATCATCGCCGAGCCCGTGCACTTCAAACGCCCCTTGGGGCATTGATCGTTCCGGATTGATATACTGGTGATACGTTTTGCCCGTCGGCATGTGGTTCCACAGTTCTACCGCGCCAATTTCAACGACGCGGTCGCCCTCGGCGGGCTCAAAACCAGTGGTTTCCGTATCCAAAACGATCTCACGCATCGCTTAACTCCCGCTTAATCTTGGCTAAAATCGCATCAACAGCTGCCTCAGCCGCGTCTAGCGAAGTTGTCTCAATAACGTAATCCGCTTTTGCGCGCTTTTCAGCATCTGGCATTTGTTTTGATAGAATGGTGTCAAAAAGCGCCTCTGTCATGCCGTGGCGCGCTAAAACACGATCTCGCTGAACGTCGCTTGGCGCACTCACAACAACAACCGCATCAACACTGTCATCTGCACCTGTTTCAAAAAGCAAAGGCACATCAATTAGAATGATCTCACTTTTAAAGGCCTCAATAAATCGCGCGCGGTCAGCCGCCACTTGCGGATGAATGATCGCCTCAATCTTTGCTAATGCTGCCTGATCTTGATGGATGATCTCGCGCAATAATTCACGCTCTATCACCCCGTTTCTCACCGCTTGTGGGAACGCGGTTGCCAACTCACCACCACCACTTTGATAAATCCGGTGCACCGCCGCATCCGCATCCCACACGGGTATATAACGCTTGGCAAACATTTTCGCCGTGGTCGATTTGCCCATCCCCATTGAGCCAGTAAGGCCTATGACAAATGTCATGACAAAACAGCTTGGCGCAGTTCGTCATCCACAGTCGGTTTTTGACCAAACCACGCTTCAAAACCGGGGGCGGCTTGGTGCAACAACATTCCAAGCCCATCAACAACGGCACATTCACGTGTAGCCGCATAAATCAAAAGTTGGGTTTTCAAAGGCGCATAAACAATATCTGTCACAAGTGTTTCAGGACCCAGGTAATCAAGTGAAACGGGCAGGGTGGGTTGGCCATCCATTCCAAGCGAGGTTGTGTTGACCAGCAGGTTCGCGCCCTTAATGGCATCATCAACATCATCCCAAGCAGAAACCACAACACGTGCGCCAAATTCTGACTGAAGCACGGTTGCCCGCTCAGCAGTTCGGTTGCTTAGAATGATCTGTGGCGCACCAGCATCAAGTAGTGCCGCGACAACACCACGTGCCGCCCCACCAGCACCCAACACCACCGCTGGACCCGTGTCAGCCCGCCAGTTAGGCGCGCCAGTATAGAGGTTGGCCATAAAACCGTAACCATCAGTGTTATCGCCCAGAATACTGCCATCTTTTTGAAAAATAAGGGTATTAACAGCACCAACAGCCTTAGCCCGGGGTGTAATTTGATCACATAACGCCATCACAGCCTCTTTGTGCGGAAGCGTCACGTTAATCCCTACAAACCCAAGCCGGGGGAGCAATTCTATCGTACGCGCCAAATCATCCGGTGCGACATTCATCGGGATATAGTGCCCATCGATTCCGTAACGCTTTAGCCAATGCCCATGCAAACGCGGCGATTTTGAATGCGAAATTGGATGTCCAATGACACCCGCAAGCCGTAGTTTTCCACTCATCCGTCAATATCTCCGCGCAGGGTTAAGAATGACGAAAGCTCCACCAAAGGCAGACCCAATACCGCAAAATAGTCGCCCTGCACCTGAGAGAACAGTCGCGCACCTTCCGCCTCAAGCATGTAACAACCAACCGTATGCTGAATGTCATCCCAATTCCGATCAACGTAGGCATCAATATAGGCATCACTCAATTGCCGCATGCGCAAAGTTACACGTGAAACGTGCCGCCACGCGGGTTTGCCGTCTTGATATAAACAAGCCGCCGTATGCAAATAATGA
The DNA here is from genome assembly GCF_965655635.1 of Nereida sp. Lineage (NCBI taxonomy): Bacteria > Pseudomonadati > Pseudomonadota > Alphaproteobacteria > Rhodobacterales > Roseobacteraceae > Nereida > Nereida sp. The sequence goes on along the minus strand of NZ_CBFHHE010000007.1, from coordinate 71,622 downwards.
ACCTGCGCTGACAACGCCCGCAGCTGCACGCGCGCATCTTCTGGTGAGGTCGGCTTTGAATAAATAGCGCCCTTGAAGTCCAGAACCTGATCACAGCCCAAAATCGGCCCCTTATGCCCTTTGTCTGACAATCGCCTCGCTTTCATTTCAGCCAGCGCATCCGCAACATCCCGTGGGGGCGCACCTTCGGCAACCATTGCGCCTTTAATCAGCTCCTCATCAATGGGCATAGGTCGAATCGTTATAGGAATGCCTGCGTTTTCGAGCAGCTGAGCCCGAATTTTCGAGGACGAAGCGAGTGTAAGTGAAAAAGAGATGTGGATAACCTTTTGGACAAATCAATGAATGCCTTAAGGACAGTCACCGTGAGATTTCAGTGCCATTCCCATCACAGCAGGCCACAGCACAATTCCACGACAATTTGCCGATTTTATACGCCTGTGGAAAGGATAAATGTGTCGAATCTACGATGGGGATTGTTTTGTTTTACGTTGATTAACAAGACATTAAGTTGCGCTCAACATATTGATTTAAAACAACTATCTAAATATATTTAGGTGTAAATCTGCCGATACACTGTGGATAAAGGGTTGGATAAAAAGTAATCCACAGATTTTCTTAACACTTCATCATCACCATTTTTATCTTTCTTATCATTAGAAAAGGCATTGAACCGCTTAAATCGAAGTTTGACTAACCCATTAATGTTAGCTACGGCTTAGGTGTTCATCCGAACACTTTAACTCCTTTAAAATAATGCGTTCCAACGCATCAAGGTGAAAGTATGACCCAAGAGCGTCTGTCATTGGCTGAGCTGAAAGCTCAAAGTCCGAAAAACCTCCTGTCTTTGGCTGAAGAGCTTGAGATCGAAAACGCATCCACGATGCGCAAAGGGGATATGATGTTCTCGATCCTGAAGGAGCGAGCAGAAGACGGCTGGGAAATAAGCGGTGATGGCGTCATGGAAGTGCTCCAAGATGGATTTGGCTTCCTGCGCTCAACCGAGGCAAACTATTTGCCAGGCCCTGATGATATTTACGTCTCACCTGACATGATCCGCCAATACTCGCTGCGTACCGGTGACACGATTACAGGCGTTATGCGCGCTCCTGGCGATAACGAGCGTTATTTTGCACTGACAAGCATTCAACAAATCAACTTTGAAGAGCCCGAAAAAGCGCGCCACAAAGTTGCATTTGAAAACCTTACACCGCTCTATCCTGATGAGCGTCTGAAGATGGAACTTGAGGATCCAACAGCCAGCAAAGATCGCTCTGCCCGGATCATCGATCTGGTTGCACCAATTGGTAAAGGCCAACGTTCATTGATCGTGGCGCCTCCACGCACCGGTAAAACGGTCTTGCTGCAAAACATCGCAACCAGCATCGAAAAAAACCACCCAGAATGCTATCTGATCGTTCTTTTGATCGATGAACGTCCAGAAGAAGTTACGGACATGCAGCGTTCTGTGAAGGGCGAGGTTGTATCGTCAACGTTCGATGAACCTGCAACGCGTCACGTGGCTGTGTCAGAAATGGTTATCGAAAAGGCGAAACGCCTTGTTGAACATAAACGCGACGTTGTGATCCTGCTCGACTCGATTACTCGTCTTGGCCGTGCGTTTAATACAGTTGTTCCTTCGTCCGGTAAAGTTTTGACCGGTGGTGTGGATGCCAACGCGCTTCAACGCCCCAAACGGTTCTTTGGTGCCGCGCGGAATATTGAAGAGGGTGGTTCTTTGACTATCATCTCAACGGCCTTGATCGATACTGGGTCGCGTATGGACGAAGTGATCTTTGAAGAATTCAAAGGCACAGGTAACTCCGAAATCGTGCTTGATCGTAAAGTCGCAGATAAACGCGTCTTCCCAGCAATGGATATTCTGAAATCAGGTACACGTAAGGAAGATCTGTTGATTGATAAAGTTGATCTGCAGAAAACCTATGTGTTGCGCCGTATCTTGAACCCAATGGGAACGACGGACGCCATCGAATTCTTATTGTCTAAACTCAAGCAAACAAAGAGCAACACCGACTTCTTCGATTCAATGAACGGATAATACCTGCCACAAAAAGGAGGCTGAATAATGGACATTATTTTCGCCTTTGCGACGGCCGTCGGCCGTGCGGGTGTAAGTGTTTTGCGGCTTTCGGGGCAGGGTGTCTTTGATGCTTTGAAGCCCGTGATGCCGAAAATTGACGTGGATCGGCGAACGCCTTATTTGGCGGATTTCCAAAAAATAAGCGGTGAGGTAATTGATACACCGCTCGTTTTGGGTTTTGCCAAAGGCGCAAGCTTTACAGGCGAAGAAACCGTAGAGCTGCACCTTCATGGGAGCCCCGCCATTCAAAAAGAGGCGATTTTGATCCTTTCTCAGCTGCCAAATATGCGCATGGCTGAACCTGGTGAGTTTACTCGCCGTGCTTTGATCAATGGCCGAATGACACTTGAAGAAGTTGAAGGTCTTGCTGATCTGATCGACGCAGAGACAGAAAGCCAAGCAATCCAAGCGCGTAAGCTCTTGAATGGACATCTGAAAACAGCTGTAGCCGGGTGGCGTGCAAAGCTCATTCACGCGGGCGCACTGCTTCAAGCGACGATTGACTTTGCTGATGAAGAAGTACCCGTTGATGTATTCCCTGAGGTGTCCGAGATACTGCTGCCATTGCGTGCTGAGCTTGAGGCACAGGCCCGCGGCGTAGTCGTTTCTGAGCGTGTAAGATCTGGATTTGAGGTTGCCATCATCGGTCAACCAAACGCTGGAAAATCGACCTTTATCAATGCGTTAGCCAGACGCGATGTGGCTATTGTTACTGATGTGGCCGGTACAACGCGCGATGTATTAGAGGTTGATCTTGACCTGCAGGGTCATTCAGTCCGTGTTCTTGATACGGCAGGTATTCGCGCCACTGACGATAGTGTCGAAAAAATTGGTATTGAACGTGCTTTGGATCGCGCTGTATCTGCTGACCTGCGCATTTGGCTCAAGATAGCTGATGATGATGTCGGACCAGTCGATATGACAGCTGATGATTTGATCTTGACAGCTAAAGACGATGAAGGCGCGCATGATAATGGATTGTCTGGAAAGACCGGCCATGGCATCGACCGCATTCTTAATCATATTGGAACGGTTTTAAACGACCGCGTTTCAAGGGTAGGTGTCGCCACGCTAGAGCGACACGGGATTGCGATTACTAACGCCGTGAGCTACTTGAATTCAGCGCTTTTTGGCTTGGAGAATGGGCAAGAAGTAGAGTTGGTCGCAGATGATTTACGAGCAGCAACACGACAGCTTGATCAATTGATTGGTCATGTTGATGTTGAAGATGTACTGGATAAAGTGTTTTCGTCGTTTTGTCTTGGAAAGTAAGGAGTGTTTCACGTGAAACATTTTGACGTAATCGTAATTGGCGCAGGTCACGCGGGTGCTGAAGCTGCGGCAACTTCTGCACGGCTAGGTGTTTCAACAGCGCTTATTACAATGACGGAGGCCGGCATCGGTGCAATGTCTTGCAACCCGGCAGTTGGTGGTCTGGGCAAAGGTCATCTTGTACGTGAAATAGATGCGCTTGACGGTAGTCTTGGGCGGCTTTCAGACCAAGCTGGTATCCAATTTCGCTTGCTAAACCGTCGAAAAGGACCAGCAGTCCAAGGTCCACGTGCCCAAGTTGATCGGCTTCTTTATGGGGAGCTTATGAGGCATGAGTTAAGGCACACATCAAACCTCGAAATCATAATTGGTGAAGTCGCTGACCTCACCATGAAGGGCGATATCGTCAATGGTGTGGTTCTTGGTGACGGTTCTGAAATCACTGCTCAAAAGGTAATTTTAACAACTGGGACCTTCCTGAATGGGAAGGTGCATATCGGTGACGTTTCCTACAGCGCTGGCCGAATGGGTGAGAATGCTTCAACTAAGCTCGCTGATCGTATTTTGAATCTGGGACTTCCTATTGGACGCCTAAAAACAGGCACACCGCCGCGAATTGCTAAAGGATCAATAAATTTTGAGGGGTTGGAAGTTCAGCCTGGGGATGACGATCCTGCCTTCTTCTCGTTTCTGACAGAAGATGTTTCTGCTCAACAGGTTTGTTGCGCCATCACTCATACCAATGAGCACACACACGAAATAATTACGAAGAACCTTGATAAATCAGCGATGTATGGTGGACACATTGATGGTGTTGGACCGCGGTATTGTCCTTCTATTGAAGATAAAGTTGTTCGCTTTACAGACAAAACATCTCACCAGATATTTTTAGAGCCAGAAAGTCTGAGTAGTGACTGGATTTACCCAAACGGTATTTCCACGTCGTTGCCTGAGGATATTCAGTATCAGTACATTAGGTCTATTAAAGGACTTGAGAGCGCGGAAGTACATCAGCTCGGCTACGCTATTGAGTATGATTATGTGGACCCGAGGGCACTTAAGCAGACGCTTGAATTGAAGACTGTAAGTGGGCTGTATTTTGCGGGGCAGATTAATGGAACTACAGGTTATGAAGAGGCTGCAGCACAGGGGCTAGTTGCAGGCCTAAACGCTGGCCTTAGTGTTTTGGACAAAGAGCCGGTTATTTTCAGCCGTCGAACGTCTTATATCGGCGTCATGATAGATGATTTAACGAGTAGAGGTGTTCTGGAACCCTATAGAATGTTTACATCTCGTGCAGAGTACCGACTTTCGCTAAGGGCTGACAATGCTGATCAAAGGTTAACAGAGTTTGGTAATGAGCTTGGCCTGATTTCACAGGTCCGCTGGGCCGCGTATGATGAGAAGAAGCGTTCGATTGATGTTGGAATGGATATTTTGACTGCAAAGGTCTTTACGCCAAAGCAAGTTGCCGAAACAGGGGTGAAAATTAACCAAGACGGAACCAAACGTACCTTGTTTGATCTTTTGTCTATGAATGGGTTTGATATGGAGTGTGCTTCAAAGTTGGAGCCAAAAGTAGATAGTATCAGTCCAGATATTCAGCTCCAGCTTTCTAACGACGCAATGTATGCGCATTACATTGCGCGGCAAGATCGAGATGCAGAGGGCTTAAAAAGGGATGAACAGACCGCGCTTGATGTTAACTTCGACTATACGGCGGTCAGCGGCATCTCTAACGAGATGCAGAATAAGCTTTTGAAGGCAAAACCAGAGACGATTGCAAAGGCAGCAAAGATTGATGGGATGACACCAGCATGTCTATCGATCTTGGTGGCGATCGCAAAAAGTAGTCAGCGAAAGTCGATAGCGTAATGGATGTTTCACGTGAAACATCAGAGCGGTTGCAGGCTTATGAAGCGCTTATTCGTAAGTGGAATCCGAAAATAAATCTTGTCTCACCGAAAACTTTGGAATGTTTGTCAGATCGTCATATAAACGATAGTTTGCAGATATGCAGTCATATAGGTGAAACCACGCAAACAGTAGCAGATCTGGGAAGTGGTGGCGGTCTACCTGGTATTGTGATCGCCATCTATGATCAGCAGGCCGCGCCGAACAGAACTACGGTTTTGGTGGAAAGTGATGCCCGAAAGGGCGCGTTTCTTCGCACGTGTATTCGTGAACTTTCGTTAAACGCACGCGTTGAAACTGCGCGGATAGAAAGACTCGAACCACTTTCTGCGGACGTGATAACAGCCCGAGCTCTTGCAAGCCTTGATACACTTTTTGATTGGGCTCATGCCCACGGGCACACTGATACAGAATGTTTGTTTTTAAAGGGGCGTACGGTTGAAGCGGAGCTTGCAGTTGTGCGGAATAAATGGTCGTTTGAGTTAGATTTGGTTCCAAGCAAGACTGATCCTGAGGCGAAACTGTTAAAACTTAAGGCGTTAAAGCGTGCATAATATCGATCCAGCAAAGATTATTGCAGTAGCCAATCAAAAGGGTGGCGTAGGTAAAACGACGACCGCGATTAATCTGGCCGCTGGGCTGTCGGAACTGCAGCTATCAGTTCTGTTGATTGATCTCGATCCACAAGGAAATGCGACAACCGGTGTTGGGGTGCAGAAAGAGGAAGCTACCCAGACGGTGTATGATCTTCTTGTTTCAAATGCGCCGATTGATGAGGTAATTGTTCCGACAGCCGTTGAAAACCTTGATATTGTCGCGTCGACTACTGATCTCAGTTCGGCCGATATTGAGCTTATTTCTAATGAAAAGCGTAGTTTTTTACTGCGGGACGTGTTGCGGTCAGTAGATATGACGGCGCTTGGCTATGATTACGTCATCATTGATTGCCCGCCCTCGCTCAATCTACTTACTGTTAACGCAATGGTCGCGGCGCACAGTATCCTTGTGCCGCTACAAAGTGAATTTTTCGCGCTTGAGGGACTATCTCAGTTAATGATTACCATTCGCGAGGTTCGTGAGGCGGCCAACCCCGCGTTGCGTATCGAGGGTGTTGTGATGACGATGCATGATCAGCGGAACAACCTGGCCCAGCAGGTCGAAAATGATGCCAGAGACGTGTTGAAAGATCTTGTTTTCAAAACGGTCATCCCCCGGAATGTGCGTGTAAGTGAAGCGCCATCCTATGCGCAATCTGTTTTAGAATATGACCCGCGTTCCAGCGGGAGTCAGGCGTATCGTGCGTTGGCCAAGGAATTTTTGCGCCGGCAGCGCGATCAAGAAGGAGTTTAGATCATGAGTAAGTCACCAAACAAAGGTCGCGGATTGGGCCGTGGGTTGTCTGCTTTGATGGCAGATGTTCCTACGCAGACAGAAGCGCCGTCTGATGTTGTTGTCAAAAGCACCACGTTAGTCTCAATTGACCTAATTTTCCCGAACCCTGACCAGCCGCGGAAATCGTTTGATGAGGGTGATTTGGATGAGTTGGCAAGCTCGCTGCGCGAAAAGGGGATTATTCAGCCGCTGATCGTTCGTCCCGATACGACCGGCCAGAAGGGTGCTTATCAGATTGTTGCGGGTGAGCGGCGTTGGCGCGCTGCCGCGCGGGCGCAAATCCATGAGGTGCCTGTAATCGTACGGGACTTCAACGATACTGAAGTACTCGAGCTGGGCATCATCGAGAATATTCAGCGCGCCGATTTAAACGCGGTTGAAGAGGCCTTGGCCTACAATCAGTTGATCCAAAGACATGGTCACACACAAGATGCTGTTGCTAAGGCGATGGGGAAAAGCCGATCGCACATTACGAACTTGTTGCGCTTATTGACCTTGCCTGATGATGTTCAAGACAAGGTGGTAACTGGTACGTTGAGCATGGGTCATGCACGCGCAATGATTAGCGCGGATAATCCAAGTAAGATTGCACAGACTGTCATCGCAAAGGGTTTGTCTGTTCGACAGACTGAAGAGCTGGTCAAAAGCGGCTCTAATACGGGGAAATCTGGTGGTTCGAGTGGTGGGCGTAGCGGTGGCTCTAGTGATAAGGATGCTGATACACGCGCGCTTGAGGGCGAATTGTCGGCCCAGTTGCGGATGGGCGTGTCGATTTCCCACAATCCTGGCAACGCTGGTGGCCAGATTGTGATTAAATACAAAGACTTAGAGCAGCTAGATGACCTTTGCAGATTGCTTGCAGGCTAATCAGCGAGTAATTCGCGCAAGATTCCGTTAATGAGTGGTCTTCCCTTAGGGGTGACCGAAAGCTTGTCGTCATCCGCAGCGATCAAACCGAGTTCTGCTAGGTGGCTGATTGTTGTTTCTGGCAAAGTCAGACCCGATATTTCGCTATATCGAGTTGGCGAGATGCCTTCTTCCAATCGCAGGCCCATTAGTAGAAATTCTGTTCCTTGCTCTTCGCGTGATAGCGGGGCGGTAGTGATTTCGCCTGTTACGTTTTCTTCGACTGATTTGAGCCAATTCAAGGGACTTAGCTCTGTTTCTGTCGCGTGGCGGGTTCCGTTAAGAGTTACCCTTCCGTGCGCCCCAGGTCCTATGCCGATGTAATCGCCGTAGCGCCAATAGATCAGGTTGTGGCTGCTCTCATGGTCCGGTTTAGCATAATTAGACACTTCATATGACATATATCCTGCTTTTGCGGCAATTTCCTGCGTAGCAAAATACATGTCTGCTTCTGTGTCTTCGGTCGGCAGCCCCTTTAGCAGGCCTTTTTCATAGCGATCACCAAAGGCTGTATTGGGCTCAATCGTCAGTTGGTACATTGAAAGGTGGCCAGCAGCGATCGTGAGTGCCTCTTTCAGTTCAGACTGCCAATCGGTGAGCGTCTGATTTTGACGGCTGTAGATCAGGTCAAAGCTACACCTTTCAAAAGTTTTGGCAGCAAGCTCAAAGGCTTGAATGCCTTCTTTAACTGTATGAAGGCGGCCAAGGCGTTTAAGGTCGTCATCGTTGAGGCTTTGAATGCCGACGGAAATACGGTTTACGCCAGCATCTTTGTAGCCGGCAAAGCGCGCGGCTTCGACGGAAGTTGGGTTCGCCTCCATCGTGATTTCGATTGTGTTCGCGCAGGACCAATTGGCGCGCACGGCTGTGATGATTTGTTCAATGGCATGAACGGACATTAAACTGGGGGTTCCACCGCCGAAGAAGACCGAATTAAGCACCCGGCCTTGTGTGAGCGAAGCTCTGCGTTCAATTTCCGAAATGTAGGCTCTAACCCAGCGGTTTTCGTCTATTTTGTCCGCAACGTATGAATTAAAATCACAGTACGGGCATTTTGCGCTGCAAAAGGGCCAGTGAATGTACAGGCCGAACCCGCCATTTTGCCAGTCTTCAGTCAAGGCAGCCTGCGATCAGTTTTGCGAATGCATCGGCGCGGTGTGACATGGCGTGTTTTTGCGCGGGATCCATTTCTCCGAATGTTTCAGAATGACCAAGAGGCTGGAACATAGGGTCAAAGCCGAACCCATGTTCACCACGCATTGGCCAGACGACTTCGCCTTTAACGATGCCATCAAAGATTTCGTCATGTCCGTCGGGCCAAGCGATGCAGAGCGTGCAGTTAAAGGCGGCCAGACGCGGGTATTCTGCGTCGCGTTCTTCAAGTGCGTTCCAGACTTTGCTCATTGCGAGGGGGAAGTCGCGGCCATTTGGCGTTTCGGCCCAGTCTGCTGTGTAGACGCCAGGTGCGCCATCCAGGCCGTCAACGGTAATGCCACTGTCATCCGAAAGCGCGGGAAGGCCTGCATTTTTGGCGGCGTAATGCGCTTTTATGCGGGCGTTTCCATGGAAAGTGCTCTCGGTTTCTTCTGGCTCATCAAGCCCAAGCTCGCCCGCCGAGATCACTTCAATGCCAAAAGGTTTCAGCAGTTCAGAGATTTCGCGCAGCTTTCCCGCGTTATGGCTGGCAAGGACGATCTTGGGTTCGGTGAGCTTGCGCATTTATGCACCTACCGCCAAAAGTTGGGCCTTGGTCAGTTCAGCACTTCCTTTGATCGCAAAATCAAGAAGTTGGTCCATTTGTGCGCGGCTGAAGATAGAGCCCTCAGCGGACATCTGGATTTCGATAAGACCAGCGTCGCCAGTCATGACAAAGTTGCCGTCCACACCTGCTTCGCTGTCTTCGGGGTAGTCCAGATCAAGAACGGGCTGGCCCGCGTAGATGCCACAGCTTACCGCAGAGACGGGGCTGATCAGCGGGTTTGTTTTGATGTCGCCCGCTTTCATCAGCTTTTGGACGGCCAATGACAGCGCAACCCAACCGCCTGTGATTGAGGCACAGCGCGTGCCGCCGTCTGCTTGGATAACGTCGCAGTCTACGGTGATTTGACGCTCGCCCATAGCAACGCGGTCAACACCGGCGCGGAGGCTGCGGCCAATCAGGCGTTGAATTTCTTGGGTGCGTCCCGATTGTCCGTTCTTGGCTTCGCGGCGCATGCGTGTGTGTGTTGCGCGGGGAAGCATACCATATTCTGCAGTGACCCAGCCAAGACCAGATCCCTTGATGAAGGGCGGGACGCGCTCGTCAACAGATGCGGTGCACAGCACGTGGGTATCGCCTACTTTGATCAGGCAACTGCCTTCCGCGTGGCGGGTCACGTTGGTTTCGATCTCAATGGACCGCATTTCATCAAGTGCACGGTTGGAGGGGCGCATCATGTCATCCTTTGTTTTTCTGAAGATTGGATCACATGGCGGCAAACTGAACGCAACCCCTTGCAACATTGGGTGGGGGGGATCAAATTACCGTCTATGACAGAGATTGAGAGCCCCTTTGACAATATGAACGACCGGTCGCGCGAAGTGTTTCGCCGCGTTGTGCAGTCATATCTTGAGAGTGGCGATCCTGTTGGATCACGCACGCTGACGCGGGAAATGTCGGAAAAGGTAAGTGCGGCGACCATTCGTAATGTCATGCAAGACCTTGAGCATCTTGGTCTGTTGGATAGTCCGCATATTTCTGCGGGTCGTGTGCCGACGCAAATTGGGTTGCGAATGTTTGTGGATGGTTTGCTTGAGGTTCGGGATCTTGATGCGGTGGACCGTGACCATCTGCAGAATACGATGTCGTCTAATTCTGACGGGGTGCCCGCACTTATGGACCGCGTCGGTGGGGCGCTTTCGGGTCTAACTCAGGGCGCATCGCTAGTTTTGACGCCAAAAACCGAAGCACCGATCAAGCACATTGAGTTTGTCTCACTTGGTCCTGATCGGGCTTTGGTGGTGCTTGTGTTTGCGGATGGTCAGGTGGAAAACCGCGTCTTCACGCCGCCGATGGGCCAGACGCCTTCGTCGATGAGAGAGGCCGCAAATTTTTTAAATGCCGTCGCTGAAGGCCGGACAGTTTTGGAGTTGCAGCGCGTAGTGAGCGGCGAGATTTCAAAACGCCGCCAAGAGATTGATACGCTGGCCAAAGATATGGTCGAAAGCGGGCTGGCGCTTTGGGAGAATGAAGGCACCGCAACCGAGCGTCTTATTGTGCGTGGGCGGTCCAATTTGATAAACGAAGGTGGCGATCCTGCGGAGTTGGATCGCATTAAAACGCTGTTTGATGATCTTGAACGCAAGCGTGATATTGCCGAGTTTCTGGAGTTGACCGATGAAGGCGAAGGCGTACGTATTTTTATTGGCTCTGAGAACAAGCTTTTTTCACTTTCGGGTTCCTCTTTGGTGGTTTCTCCTTATATGAACGCTGACCGAAAGATTATTGGTGCTGTGGGGGTCATTGGCCCGACGCGATTGAACTACGGACGTATTGTTCCAATCGTTGATTACACTGCCCAGTTAATCGGGAAACTGATGGCCGACCGCGGATAAAGGGTAAAGATATGGCAGAACAGGAACCAACGAACTTCCTCGATGATTTGGCAGAAGCTGAGGCGGAGCTGGATCAAGAGGCGGATGTCGATTTCTCTGACGAAGAGTTGGAGCTTGATGCACTTAAGGCTGAGCGTGATGACTATCGCGATCGCTTCATGCGTGCGCTTGCTGATGCTGAAAATGCGCGCAAGCGTTCGGATCGTGATCGCCGTGAGGCCGAGAATTACGGCGGTTCAAAATTGTCGCGGGATATGTTGCCAGTCTACGACAACATGAAGCGCGCATTGGAAACTGTGACTGACGAACAGCGTGAGGCGAACAAAGCGCTGCTTGAGGGTATTGAGCTGACGATGCGTGAGTTGATCAGCGTCTTTGGCAAGCACGGTATCGTTGTGATTTCACCTGAAGCCGGGGACCGCTTTGATCCGCAAAACCACGAGGCGATGTTTGAAGCGCCCGTGCCGGGCACCAAAGCCGGTGACATCATTCAGGTAATGGCCGAGGGCTTTATGCTGCACGATCGTTTGCTGCGCCCCGCGCAAGTTGGTGTTTCTTCTACGCCGGCTTAGTCAACGCTTTTAGTTGATAAAGGGCGTCTAGCGCGTCCTTTGGGGACATCTCATCTGGAAGAATTTTAGCCAACGCGGCTTCAACTGCGTTGGCTTCTTCTTTTATAGGCGCTGGGCGGGCAGGCGTAGCAGAGAAAAGCGGCAAGTCATCAACGATAGCCTTTTGGCCCGCCGTTCCCTCGCGTTCACCTTTTTCAAGCGCCTCTAAAACTGATTGTGCGCGGGCGATAACCATTGGCGGCAGCCCTGCGAGTTTTGCGACTTGCACGCCGTAAGACCTGTCTGCAGCGCCTTTTCGAACTTCGTGTAAAAAGATGACGTCGCCGTCATGTTCCCGGACAGCGACTGTCGCATTGCTGACGCCGTCCATTTTGTCCGCGAGCTGTGTCATCTCATGGTAATGGGTCGCAAATAATGCGCGGCATTTGTTTTGGTCGTGCAGATATTCCAGCGTTGACAATGCAATTGATAGGCCGTCATAGGTTGCTGTTCCGCGACCAATCTCGTCCAGAATAACCAAGGCCCGATCATCAGCTTGGTTCAAAATAGCCGCCGTTTCCACCATCTCAACCATGAACGTTGAGCGGCCCCGCGCCAGATCATCCGAGGCACCTACGCGGCTGAAAAGCTGTGAGACGGCACCGATATGCGCACGGGCAGCAGGTACGAACGACCCCATTTGTGCCATCAGAGCAATCAGCGCGTTTTGGCGCAGGAACGTAGATTTACCCGCCATGTTCGGGCCCGTTAGCAACCAAACGGCAGCATTACTTTCGTATTTGGTCAGTGTGCAATCATTGGCCACGAACGTGGCGTTTTGCGCCTTGAGCGACCGTTCCACAACTGGGTGGCGACCCTGTTCAATTTCAAATGCGCCAGAGGTGTCAACGGTGGGTCGGGTCCAGCCTTCACCACTTGCAATATCGGCGAGCGCGGCAAACACATCCAGTTCTGCAAGTGCAGATGATGTGGTGGCGACTGTCGCTGCGGTTTCCAAAATGGCGGTAGTTAGGCTGGAATAGATCCGCTTTTCGATCTCAAGCGCACGACCACCTGCATTTAGGATACGCGTTTCAAGATCAGACAGTTCCACGGTGGTAAAGCGCACTGCGTTTGCTGTGGTCTGGCGGTGGATGAAAGTTTCAGACCACGGCGCAGACAGCATCTTTTCAGCGTGAAGAGCAGTTGTTTCAATGAAATAACCCAAGACATTGTTGTGCTTGATTTTGAGTGATGAGATGCCCGTTTTCTCAGCAAAATCGGCCTGCATTGAGGCGATCACGCTTCGGCCCTCGTTGCTGAGTTTACGAGCTTCATCAAGTTCAGCATCATACCCTTCGGCGATGAACCCGCCATCGCGCGCCAACAGTGGTGGCTCAGCGATCAGTGCGTCAGCCAAAAGTGCGACCGGTTCGCTGTGGCCGTTAAGTGCTGTTCGTGCGGCGTCGATATCAGTTGGCAGGCCAACCTCCGGCAGCTTTGCGAAAAGATCTTCTGCTTGCTGAAGTCCGTTGCGGATAGCGGCAAGGTCACGTGGTCCAGACCGGTCCAGAGAGATACGCGACAAGGCGCGCTCAATATCAGGGCATTTGCGCAGTGCTTCTCGGACCGTGTCACGCAATAATGGATCAGATAGAAAATGCGCAACGGCATCTAAGCGGTCGTTGATTAGGGTAACATCACGGGAAGGGGCGTTGATACGCCGCTCTAGCAGACGCCCGCCTGCCGAAGTTACTGTGCGGTCGATGGTTTGCAATAACGTGCCGTCACGCCCACCGTTCATGCCGGTGGTGATTTCAAGGTTCCGGCGGGTGGCGGCATCGATCTGAACCAAGCCCCCTTCGTCTTCGCTAATGGGCCGCTGCAGTAGGGGCATGTTCCCTTTCTGCGTGATATCGAGATAGTCAATAACGGCGCCAAGTGCGCCGAGCTCTGCGCGATTGAAGGTGCCGAACGCGTCCAAAGATGCGACTTCAAACGCCTCCATTAGCCGTTCTTTACCTCGTGTGCTGTCGAAACTTGATGCACCAAGCACCGTAAGCGCACCGCCAATATCAGACACTATTTTTGCACAATCGCGTTCAATTGCATCCGCGATAAGAACTTCCTTAGGTAGCAAACGCGCCAGCTCAGGGGATAAGCGTGAACGCTTGCACGACAAAACGCGCACCTCACCCGTAGAGATATCGACCCATGCAATGGCACCGTCCGATCGGACTTCGTTGTAGGCGCAGAGAAAGTTGTTACGGCGCGCTTCTAGCAGGCTGTCTTCGGTCAAGGTCCCGGGGGTGACTAGTCGCACAACACCGCGCTTGACGACAGACTTATGTCCGCGCTTTTTCGCCTCGGCTGGGCTTTCCAGCTGTTCGCACACGGCAACGCGAAAGCCTTTGCGTATAAGTGTCAGCAGATATCCTTCGGCTGCATGAAACGGCACACCGCACATCTGGATATCTTCACCGTTGTGTTTGCCGCGCTTGGTAAGTGCGATGTCCAAAGCGGAGGCGGCCTGAACCGCATCATCAAAGAACAACTCGTAAAAATCGCCCATGCGATAGAACAATAGCGCGTCAGGGTATTCTTCTTTGATGCCAAGATATTGGGCCATCATGGGTGTGGTTGTGTGCGCAGACGCCGCCATCGGATCCCCCAAGGTCAAACGGTGTTTGTGAAAACTAACCGCAGGGCGAAGTCGCCGAAACCCCAAAACCGTTGTTTGTGTCAATCCAGAGCGCTATCACTTCCGTAATCGAAACAAAGGCCTAAAAACGATGTCCAACACCAAAGTCACCGATGCCGAAGCTTTAGCGTTTCATTTGCAGCCAACTCCAGGAAAATTTGAGATTTCCGCGACTGTTCCAATGACCACCCAGCGGGACCTGTCGTTGGCGTATTCACCAGGTGTTGCTGTGCCTGTTCAGGCCATCGCGGACTCGCCGGAGGCAGCGTATGATTATACGACAAAGGGCAACTTGGTGGCGGTCATTTCCAATGGGTCAGCGATTTTGGGCCTTGGGAACTTGGGTGCTTTGGCAAGTAAGCCAGTGATGGAAGGTAAAGCGGTACTGTTTAAGCGACTTGCGGATGTAAACAGCATCGACATCGAGCTGGATACCCAAGACGTGGATGCATTCGTGAATGCTGTGAAGCTGATGGGTCCTACGTTTGGTGGTGTGAACCTTGAAGATATCAAAGCGCCCGAGTGTTTCATCATTGAGCAGCGTCTGAAGGAAGAGATGGATATCCCTGTCTTTCATGACGACCAACACGGGACAGCGGTGATTTGTGCAGCGGGCCTGATTAATGCGCTGTATCTATCGGGTAAGAAGATTGAGGACGTGAAAATCGTTCTGAACGGAGCAGGTGCTGCTGGTATCGCGTGTCTTGAGTTGATCAAGGTGATGGGGGCTAAGCACGACAACTGCATCATGTGCGACACGAAAGGTGTGATTTACCAAGGCCGCACTGAAGGGATGAATCAATGGAAATCCGCACACGCTGCGCGCACTGATGCGCGCAGCCTTGAGGATGCGATGGTTGGTTGTGACGTGTTCTTGGGTGTTTCTGCAAAAGGTGCCGTTACCCCGCAGATGGTTGCCTCTATGGCGGATAACCCTGTTATTTTTGCGATGGCAAATCCAGATCCGGAAATCACGCCTGAAGAAGCGCATGAGGTGCGCGTTGATGCTATCGTTGCTACGGGGCGCAGTGACTACCCGAACCAAGTGAATAACGTGTTGGGCTTTCCGTACTTGTTCCGCGGTGCGCTAGATATTCACGCTCGGGCGATTAACGACGAAATGAAGCTTGCTTGTGCGCGTGCGCTGGCGGAGTTGGCCCGTGAAGATGTACCTGATGAGGTAGCCGTTGCATATGGCCGTAAGCTGACGTTTGGTCGTGATTACATCATTCCAACAGCGTTTGATCCACGCTTGATCCATGTGATCCCACCTGCTGTCGCGAAGGCAGGTATGGACACTGGTGTAGCGCGCCGCCCGACTGTGGATATGGAGGCGTATACACTTAATCTGAAATCAAGAATGGACCCAACTGCGTCTATTTTGCGGGGCATTCATGCGCGGGCAAAACGTGCGCAAGCGCGGATGATTTTTGCTGAGGGAGATGATCCACGGGTATTGCGTGCCGCTGTGCAGTATCAGCGGTCTGGCCTTGGCAAGGCGCTGGTCGTCGGACGTGAGGCTGATGTTAAGGACCTGTTGACTACAGCAGGGATGGGCGATGCCTACCGAGAGCTTGAGGTGGTGAACGCCAAAAACTCTCCGCACCTGCCAATGTATAAATCGTTCTTGTATGAACGGTTACAGCGTAAAGGGTTTGATCAATCTGATGTGCACCGCCTTGCTGCGCGTGACCGCCATGTGTTTTCTGCACTTATGCTTGCCCATGGTCACGGAGATGGACTTGTTTCAGGAGCCACACGAAAATCTGCTCATGTTCTGGATTTGATGAACCATGTGTTTGATCTGGGCCCTGGTGATGGCGCGGTAGGCATTACTGCCATTTTGCACAAAGGGCGGATTGTTCTGATTGGTGATACGGTTGTTCATGAGTGGCCAAACGAGGCTGACTTGGCCGACATCGCCATTAAAGGTGCGGGTGTTGCGCGGCAACTTGGTTTGGTGCCTCGCGTGGCGTTTGTCAGCTTTTCCACTTTTGGCTATCCGGTGTCAGAGCGCGCTGAGAAGATGCACTTGGCGCCCGTATTGCTTGAAAAAAAGGGCGTTGATTTCGAATTTGAGGGCGAAATGGCCGTTGATGTGGCGCTTAATGCGGCAGCACAAAAAAGCTATCCGTTCTCACGACTTACTGGACCTGCGAATGTGTTGGTCGTGCCTGCACGTCACTCAGCGTCCATTAGTGTGAAGTTGATGCAAGAGATGGCGGGGGCTACTATTTTGGGGCCCATCCTGACGGGCGTTGATCACCCGATTCAGATTTGTTCGACCGTGTCGTCTGAGACAGATATTTTGAACATGGCAATCATTGCTGCCTGCAATGTGGGGTGATGCATGACCATTTGGAACCTGGGGTCGATCAACGCCGACCATACCTACCGCGTCGATAAGCTGCCCATTGCCGGAGAAACGTTGGCCTCTCGGTCGTTGACGATTGGGCTGGGCGGCAAGGGCGCAAACATGTCTGTGGCTGCCGCGCGCGCTGCGGCGCGTGTCTGTCATATCGGTGCTGTGGGTGGGGATGGTACAAAGTGGCGAGACCGGCTTTTGGAGTACGGTGTGGATACGCGTTTTATTGCGGTCGTGGATGAACCAACGGCCCATGCGATTATCACTGTTGATGATGGTGGTGAGAACCAAATCATACTCTATTCAGGCGCAAACGGGGTTATCCCTGAAAATCTGATTGGCTCTGCGCTGAGTGAGGCGAACGCCGGTGATATTTTCGTTACGCAGAATGAAACCAATGGTCAGCATGAAGCGGCTAAAATTGCAAAAGAACTTGGTCTGCGAGTGATGTATGCTGCCGCGCCATTTTCGGCCGACGCAATTATTGCGCTTGATGGGCTGATCGATATTCTTGTGTTGAACGAGGTCGAGGCAGGCCAGCTCCAAGATGCGACTGGCAAAGAGGTGTCGGAGTTTGGCATTGCGCAGGTGCTGATCACCAAGGGTTCAGATGGCGTTACTGTTTATGACAGTGGCACAAGGCTTGATGTGCCGGCGGTCAAAGTAGATGCAGTTGATACTACGGGTGCCGGTGACACGTTTACTGGGTACTTTGCGGCTGGGCTTGATCGTGGTTTTGGGCTGGAGCAGTCTCTAAATTTAGCTGTCCAAGCCGCTGCGATCATGGTGACGCGTCATGGTACGGCTGATGTGATACCCGACCTTAAAGATGTGCAGGATGCAAAATTATGAATGAGCACGTAACAACCCACCAAGCCGAAGAAGACGCCCGAAATGAAGCGCTTTTGATCTATTTGAATGACTGTGTTGTGCCAAAAGCCGAGGCTGTGGTTAGCGTTTACGACAGCGGCTTTATGCTGGGCGACGGTGTTTGGGAGGGCTTGCGTCTTTATAACGGTGTTTGGGCTTTTCTGGATGAGCATTTGGACCGTCTGTTTGAGGCTGCAAAAGCGATTGATCTGGATATCGGTAAAACCCAAGAAGAAGTGCGCATTGCACTGGAACAGACCCGCATTGCAAATGAGATGACCACGAATGCCCACGCGCGGCTTATGGTGACAAGGGGTCCAAAGACGCGGCCGTTTCAGCATCCAAGCCTAAGTCAAAATGGTCCGACATTCGTGATCATTATGGAGCACTCACAACCCAAAATTCCGCGACCAATCAAGCTGGCGACTGTGCCTCATCTACGAGGCTTGCCAATGACCCAAGATCCGAAATTGAACTCGCACAGCAAACTGAACTGTATCCTTGCATGTATTGCTGCTGAAAAAGCTGGCGCTGACGAAGGGCTGATGTTGGATGTTAATGGCTTTGTGAACACGACTAATGCCTGCAACTTTTTCATTGTGCGTAAAGGCGCGGTTTGGACCAGTACGGGCAATTACTGCATGAATGGCATCACGCGCCAGAAGGTGATTGATCTGTGTCGCGCCAACGACATCCCAGTATTTGAACGAAATTACTCACTTGTTGATACTTATGGCGCGGATGAAGCCTTTTTGACGGGTACATTCGGCGCGCAAACTCCAGTTAGTCACATTGACGGACGCCAGATTGGGACAGGTGAGATGGGGCCTATGACCATGCGCTTGCGCGAGCTTTATAAGAAATTGGTCGATCAACAATGACGCGTATCGCCATGTGGTCAGGCCCGCGCAACCTGTCGACGGCTATGATGTATGCGTTCGGAAACCGGTCAGATTGCATCGCAATTGATGAGCCGTTGTATGCCGCCTATTTGGCGCAAACAGGTTTGGTTCACCCTATGCAGGACGCGATATTAGCAAGCCAACCAACAAACGCGCAGGATGCGCTTATGGCGCTGACCCAACCTCAAACGATGCAGTATGAAAAGCATATGACACACCATATGTTGCCGACATTTTCACGTGACTGGCTTAGCGATGTAAAGAACGCCTTTCTTATTCGGCACCCAGCGAGAGTGATTGCCAGCTATCAGGCGAAACGGGAAAGCCCCACGTTTGACGACCTTGGGTTTGCGCAGCAGCTTGAGTTGTTTGAGACGTTTGGCGGTGTAGTGATTGATAGTGCAGATATTCGCGCTGATCCGCAGCAAATGCTTGGTAAACTTTGTGATGCGCTGGGCATTCCGTTTGATGAGGCGATGCTTTCGTGGCCACGCGGCCCCAAGGATTTTGATGGCGTTTGGGCGGATCACTGGTACGGCACTGTGCACAATAGTACCGGATTTTCTGGTGCTGAGGGGCCGTTGCCCGAAGTCACAAAAGAAAACGCGCCCCTGTTGGAGCGCGCTTTGCCAATTTACGAGACACTGTCAAAGCAATGTCTCAAACCTAACTGATGTGTCTTACTTGAGACGACGGTCGCGCGCGGCGAGAAGTTTCAAGCGAAGTGCGTTCAGCTGAATAAAGCCTGCTGCATCTTTTTGATCATAAGCGCCTGCGTCATCTTCGAAAGTGACGTGTGCTTCTGAATAAAGCGAGTGGTCAGACCAGCGTGCGACTGTGCGCACGGAGCCTTTGTAAAGCTTCAGCTTAACAGTACCGGTTACGTGACGCTGTGAGTGGTCGATTGCAGCTTGAAGCATCTCACGCTCTGGGCTGAACCAAAAACCATTATAAATCAGTTCCGCGTAGCGTGGCATCAGTTCGTCTTTGAGGTGCGCTTCGCCACGGTCCAGAGTGATCTGCTCAATGCCGCGGTGTGCTTCAAGCAGGACAGTTCCGCCTGGCGTCTCATAGATACCGCGTGACTTCATGCCCACAAAACGGCCCTCAACTAGGTCAAGGCGACCCACACCGTTGCGGCCACCAATTGTGTTCAATTCGGTCAGCACTTCGGCAGGCGACATTGCTTTGCCATTGATGCTTACTGCGTCACCTTTTTCAAAGCCGATCTCGATGAATTCAGGTGTGTCCGGCGCGTCTTCGGGGTGGACCGTGCGCTGGTAGACATAATCGGGGGCTTCTACGGCCGGGTCTTCCAGAACTTTACCTTCAGACGAGGTGTGCAGCAGATTTGCGTCAACGCTGAATGGCGCTTCGCCGCGCTTATCTTTAGCGATTGGGATTTGGTTTTTCTCAGCAAAGTCGATCAGTTTGGTGCGGCTGGACAAGTCCCACTCACGCCACGGAGCAATGACTTTGATGTCAGGGTTCAGCGCGTACGCAGCCAGTTCGAAGCGAACTTGGTCATTGCCCTTGCCGGTTGCGCCGTGCGCAATCGCGTCTGCGCCCGTTTCTTCCGCAATTTCTACAAGGCGCTTTGAGATGAGTGGCCGCGCAATTGAGGTACCGAGCAGGTAAAGACCTTCGTAAACGGCATTGGCACGGAACATTGGGAAAACGAAATCCCGAACAAATTCCTCACGTACGTCTTCAATGTAGATGTCAGAAGCGCCCATCATTTCAGCTTTGGCGCGCGCAGGTTCAAGTTCTTCGCCTTGACCCAAATCCGCAGTAAAAGTCACCACTTCGCAGCCATATTCTGTCTGCAGCCACTTCAAGATGATGGATGTGTCGAGGCCACCTGAATAGGCAAGGACGACTTTTTTTGGTGCAGACATTGGCGTTCTCCTGATCACGTATGGCGGCGGGATAATCCGTTTTGTTACCTGCGGCAAGGGATGCTGCTTTCTGAAACATTGTTCTGTGATAGGGTGGCATGACCAGAAGGAATGCACATGACTGATTTTGTACAAAGAGCCAAAGCATCCGAGGCAGAAATGCGCGCCTTGTTCGAGGCATCGCCACTTCAAAGAAATGCGCACCTTAGCGAAATGTACGATGCTGATATTTGGTTAAAGCGAGAAGATCTGACGCCTGTGCGCAGTTATAAAATTCGTGGTGCATTTAATGCGATGCGCAAATGTTTGGCGCAGACCCCGCATCAGCAGTTGTTTGTGGCCGCGAGTGCGGGAAATCACGCTCAGGGCGTTGCTTATGTATGTAAGCATTTTGGGCGACGCGGCGTGATATTTATGCCAGTAACAACGCCGCAGCAGAAGATTGATAAAACACGTATTTTCGGTGGGGATGCGATCGAGATTGTGTTGGTTGGTGATTATTTCGACAGTACTTTGGCTGCCGCACGCGCTTATTGTGATGAACAGGGCGCGCATTTTCTATCACCCTTTGATGACCCAGATGTGATTGAAGGACAGGCGTCAGTTGCAGTCGAGATGATGCAACAGCTTGGCGCTGCGCCTGACGTGATTGTCTTACCCGTGGGTGGCGGCGGTCTTTCATCGGGCGTGACTGCTTACATGGCAAGTCAGGGGTCTGATGCTGATTTGTACTTGGTTGAACCTGAAGGCGGAGCAAATCTAACGGCAGCGCTTGAGGCGGGTGTGCCGGTTGCGCTGGATCATGTTGATACTTTTGTTGATGGTGCGGCGGTTGGGCAAATAGGCGATGCAACGTTTGAGGTTCTAAAGGACACATCACTGGATCGCGTCATTAGAATTGCCGAGGACCGTATTTGTACAACCATGTTGGATATGTTGAATACCGAAGGTGTCGTGCTCGAACCTGCGGGCGCGTTGGCAATTGATGCACTCAAAGACATTTCGGACGATATTCGGGGCAAGCGGGTGGTTTGTATCGCTTCGGGCGGTAATTTCGATTTCGAAAGGCTACCGGAAGTGAAAGAGCGGGCGCAGCGATCAGCCGGTTTGAAGAAGTACTACATTCTTCGGATGCCTCAACGACCCGGCGCTTTGAAAGACTTCCTTCACATGCTTGGACCCAGTGACGACATTGCACGGTTTGAGTACCTCAAGAAATCGGCGCGCAACTTTGGGTCTGTCTTGATTGGTATCGAAACCACTGATCCATCCAGCTTCACGCGTCTTACGGAGTTGATGGAGCAGGGTGGCTTTGGCTACCGTGACATCACCAATGATGGTGCGCTAGCCGAATTCCTGATTTAGGCGCTTGGCACCAAGGTTGGTTAGAAACACATTGATCGTAGTATCATAGGCCTGTCGCAAGGTAGCAACGTGAGCAATATCTTCGGGCTGTTGTTCGATCTGTTTTGCGGCTTCAACCACATCAGACATGCCGACGTTAACGGCACTTCCGCGAATACTGTGCGCAATTTTAGAGCGCTCAGCATCTGTTTTGCTGCCCTCAAGCGCGCTAAGAAGCTCGCGCGGTTCAATGTCAAAAATTTTAACAACTTCATCAAATATCTCGTCACCGACGTCGCTTTGCAATGCCGTGACTTGCGCCCAATCAATCATTTTATTCCCCGGGTATTACACCAGATATCGGCAAAGAGTTTTAATTTAACATGACTGAAATCGAGGGAATCTTAACTTTATCTTCAAGCCTTCGTGACACCCGTGTCGGATGATTTTAGAACAGCCAGAAAACGCCAGGAATGTAGCCAAACGCGTGTTGGTTGCTGATGATAGTGCACTTCAAAGGCGCATCTTATCAAAAATTCTAGAGGCACGTGGCTATCATGTAACTCAAGCGACGGATCGGGCAGAGGCGCTTAATATGTGCCACAGCGCGCAGTTTGATGTTATCATTAGCGATTGGATGATGCCGCAACTAACAGGGCCCGAGTTTTGCCAAAAATTTCGCGCGATGGAAGACGGAACCTACACGTATTTTGTGCTGCTCACCACCAAGGGTGATGCGGCTGATATTGCGTTTGGGCTTGAAGCAGGCGCGGATGATTTCCTGACAAAGCCGGTGGACGGTTCTGAACTTCAGGCGAGGTTGGGTGCAGGCCACCGGATTGTGGAAATGCAACGTGAGCTATTTATCCGAAACGCCGAGATCGCCGGCGCGTTGGGCGAGATTCAGCGCCTATATGATATTTTGGACCGCGACTTACAGCAGGCAAAACGCTTCAAATGTCGCTGTTGCCAGAGCCAAATGTAAACTTTGGTCGCGCAAACATTTCGCTTGGATTGCGGTCTAGCGGTCATGTTGGTGGCGATCTGGTTGGGTACTTCAAGATTAATGAAAATCAGGTGGGTCTGTTTGGTCTTGATGTGTCGGTTCACGGGGTATCAAGCGCGTTAATGACGGCGCGTCTTGCGGGGTATCTCTCGGCTGGTGATCCCGTATAAAACGTCGCAATTGAGAACAATGCGGGTAGTCCCGCGGCCGTTTCTCCGGAACGGGTTGTCCGACGTCTCAATGACATGATGTTTTCAGAAATTGCGACAGAACACTATTTCACTATTCTTTATGGTGTGATTGATACAGAGACGGGAGATTTTTCATTTTGCCAAGCAGGCCATCCGCACTCGATCCTGCAGCGAAGTGCGGGCTCGGTTCAGCGTCTTGGCGCAGGCGGATTGCCTGTGGGATTGATCGATGGTGCGTCATATGAATTGTCTCATGTTCAACTTTATGCCGGTGATCGGGTCTTTATTGGGTCAGACGGGATCACTGAGGCGCTGAACAAAAAAGGTGAGATGTTTGCAGAACATGGGCTTTGCGAGTTGCTAGAGCGAAGTCGCGCCCTCAGTGGGGGCCGCCTCTTGGATCAAGTCGTTGATGAGGTCACGCGGTTTACTGGTTCTGATGACCTTGAAGATGATTTGTCGGCGATTTCACTCGGGTTCAGAGCTGCTCAATAAGGCTACTCAAAAACATCCGGTCACCATCATTGCCTAATGCGTCAACTGCCTCGTTCATCGGCATCCAAACCGGATGGTGGCCTTTTTCAATTGGCTCACTCAATTTCAAAACAGGTGTTCCCACGTAAACGGAGCACAGCTTTTCGGCCCAAAGATCGTACTCGGGCATAAACGTGAACCTACGAAAGGCACCCAGCTTTCGAAGATTAGCAGCGCGCCAGCCGGTTTCCTCCAAGATTTCACGGTGCAGGGCCGGGATTGGATGTTCACCAATCTCAACGCCGCCGCCAGGAAGTTGAAATTCTGGTTCTGGGCGTTCCTGAAAGGTCAGAAGTATATCGCCTCCACGTCGCAAAATAGCGTAGGCTCCGGGGCGATGAACATAGCGCTGACCTGCCTTTGGTGTCTCTCCAATTCGCATCATCATGGTGCTGCCCCTTTTTTGCGTGCTTTACGTGCCTATATTGCCACGATATGTCGCCACGACCCGGCTTAGGAAATCACATGTCGAACACATCGAAAATCGCTTGGGACGACACTGTCCTACCGTTCCAACTTGATCAATCGGATATTCGAGGCCGCGTTGCGCGTCTTGATGGCGTGCTGGATCACGTTTTGGCGCGACATGATTATCCACCGCTGATTGAGGCGCTCGTGGCGGAAATGTCGCTGTTAACGGCGCTTATCGGTCAAACTATCGCGCTGCGTTGGAAGCTGTCTTTGCAGGTGCGCGGCAATGGTCCGGTGCGTTTGATCGCGACGGATTACTACGGCCCTACCGATGATGGAGAGCCCGCACGCATCAGGGCCTATGCCAGCTATGACAAAGAGGCGATCGATCTGAACGGTAATGGTTACGACCAAATCGGTAATGGTTATTTTGCGATCCTGATTGATCAAGGCAAAGGCACCCAGCCTTATCAGGGTATCACACCGATTGCGGGTGGTTCCCTGTCAGCTTGTGCTGAGGCTTACTTTGCTCAATCCGAGCAACTGCCAACGCGCTTTGCGCTCACTTTCGGCCGCTCCACAATAGCGGATGAGCAGGAAAGCTGGCGCGCAGGCGGCGTGATGTTGCAGCACATGCCCAAGGCGTCGCCTTTGATGGCAAAGAAAGATGCTCCGGATGGATCTGGTGAGGCACTGGTTACAGCCTCTGATCTTCTGGAGGACGATGCGGCGGAAAACTGGACGCGCGCAAATGTGTTGCTTGATACTGTCGAGGAGCTTGAGCTGATCGGCCCATCCGTATCGCCAACCGATTTGTTGCTGCGTTTGTTCCATGAGGAAGAGCCGCGAGTCTATGAAGCCCAGCCCGTTCGTTTTGGATGCACATGCTCTGAGGAGCGTGTGAAGCAAAGCCTATCAATTTATTCTGCCTCAGACATTGGTCACATGACCACCGATGAGGGGTTGGTTGAGGCGGATTGCCAGTTCTGTGGCGCACACTACGAATTGGACCCAAAGACAGTTGGATTCGAGGCAGAAGGTGCCTCTGACTGATCTAAGATCTCAAGTGTTGGGGTTCCTTGCGACTGCGCAGGGAGCCTCATCCGATTTTGATCTAAATCCTGATTTGCCCCACCCAACGAGCAAAACGCGCCCTGCGGGAGTGCTTGTTTTGATACGTGAAAACGCGAGCGTGCAGGAAGTTTTGCTGACAAAGCGTTCTGCAAGGCTGCGGCATCACCCAGGCCAGATTGCGTTCCCTGGTGGCAAGCAAGACCCCGTAGATGTGGATGTGATTGAAACCGCCTTGCGTGAGGCGCGTGAGGAAGTTGGGTTGCCTGGCGGTGTGGTAGATGTGCTTGGAACGCTGCCGACACATATAACTGTCACAAGCTTCGATGTGACACCTGTTGTTGCTTTGTTGCAAGAACCTTTTGAAGTGGTCTGTGAAGCTGGCGAAGTGGACGAAGCTTTCTGGGTGCCGCTTGATCATCTTTTGGATGTGGACAGGTATTCGGTGCAGTCGCGCCGCTGGTCCGGTACGTGGAGGTCTTATTATACGGTGCCATTTGGCCCTTATTACATTTGGGGGGCCACAGCGCGCATGCTAAGAACGCTCGCGGAGGCGGCGCAATGACACAATTTGACTGGCTGCAAGCAAAAGCACCGCAGACTGTTTTGGCCTTACTCAACGCCGACGGCGGCGAGGGGTATGTCGTGGGCGGATGTGTGCGAAACGCGTTGATGGGGCGTGATATAACTGACTTGGATATGGCTACGTCCCTTGTTCCAACCGACGTAATTGCGCGTGCAGAAGCAGCAGGCCTTCGCGTTATTCCCACAGGTATCGAGCATGGCACAGTCACTGTTGTGGCACATGGCTCCCCGTTTGAAGTGACTACATTCAGAAGTGATGTTGAGACGGACGGACGGCACGCAATAGTGGCTTTTTCTACATCAATCCTTGAAGACGCTAAGCGGCGCGATTTTACAATGAACGCATTGTACGCCAACCAAAGTGGTGAGGTGATCGATCCGTTGAACGGTCTGGCTGACCTTCATGTGGGCCATGTCAGGTTTATTGGTGATGCGGATGATCGCGTTGCCGAGGACTACTTGCGCATTCTGCGGTTTTTCAGATTTCAGGCTTGGTACGGGAATTCTGATCTGGGGCTAGATGCGGATGCTCTGGCAGCCTGCGCTGGTGGTATCGAAGGGTTAGGGCAAATCGCCCGTGAGCGTATCGGCGCCGAAATGGTCAAGCTCATGACTGCGCCTGACCCAAGCCTTGCGGTATCTGCAATGGCGCAAACTGGGGTTCTGAATGCCGTTGTTGAAGGCGGGGTCACGAACGTACTGCCGGTTTTTGTGCATTTAAGCGCGCAGTTAGCTGTCGATCCAATGGCGCGGCTTGCAGCTGTCACGGGTGATGTTTCGACGTTGCGGTTAAGCAACGCACAGCAGAAACGGTTTGCGATCTACCGTGCGGAGATGGGATCAATGACCGCGGCTGGCGCATTGGGTCATGAACATGGATTTGAGGTTGGTGCGTTGTGCCTTGCCCTGTGCGCCGCGATGTTTGAGCAACCATTGAATGGGGTAAATGACGTTCGCCGTGGAGCAGAGGCAGTTTTCCCTTTGGTTGCTGCCGACCTTATGCCGGCGTATTCGGGCGCTAAGTTGGGCGCGGCCCTTCGGGATGCAAAAGACCGCTGGATTGCATCTGATTTTGCACTGACAAAAGATGACTTAATTGAAGGGCTGGAAAATGGCTGAAGTGACGATTGAACGGCTTGGCTATAAAGGTGACGGGATTGCAGCAGGACCGATATTCGTACCGCGCACGTTGCCAGGGGAGGTGGTGAAGGGCGAGATCGATGGTCAGATCATGCCAAAGCCGGTAATTCAGACGCCCTCTGACCACCGCATCAAAGCACCTTGTTCACATTACAACAGCTGTGGTGGTTGCAGCTTACAGCATGCACATGATGATTTTGCGTCCAACTGGAAGAAAGAGGTTGTTCAATCGGCGCTTGCCTCACGCGGGATTGAGCGTGCGGTGGATGCCATTCATACCAGTCCAGCACAAAGCCGTCGGCGCGCTAAACTGACAGGTAAGCGGACGAAGTCAGGGGCGCTTGTGGGTTTTCATGGCCGCGCGTCTCACACTGTTTTGGCGGTGCCCAACTGTGAGATCCTTCATCCCGATCTGCTAAGCCTCATTCCAGTGTTGGAGCAGCTGACAGTTGAGTATGGCTCACGCAAGGGAGAGGTTGAGTTTACCGCCACCGTTACCAATACGGGCATTGATTTGGATGTTGCTGGTGCAAAGCCTGCTGGCCCGCAAGAGCAGGCGGCTTTGGCACAATTGACTGTTCGCCACGGGGTTGTACGCCTGACTTGGAATGGTGAGTTGTTGGCCATGGAAACACCGCCGCAATTGACGATGGGAAAAGCGGCGGTTTCGCCACCGTCCGGCGCGTTTTTGCAAGCCACGGAACACGGTCAGTTGGCGCTTGAAGCGTTCATCATCAACAACATCGCAGGTGCCGCGAAAGTTGCAGATTTGTTTGCAGGTTGTGGCACATTCAGCCTGCCAATGGCGGCTCATGCGGCTGTTCACGCGGTTGAAGGTGAAGCCGAGATGATTGATGCGTTGGCCAAAGGTTGGCGCATGGCCAGCGGCCTTCATTCGGTCACCACCGAGGCGCGTGATTTGTTTAGACGGCCACTGATGCCCGATGAGTTGTGTAAATTTGATGTTGTTGTGCTTGATCCACCGCGCGCCGGTGCTGAGGCGCAGGTTCAAGAGATTATCGAAAGTGAGGTGCGTAAGGTTGTGATGATTTCATGCAGCCCCGTGACCTTCGCGCGTGATGTAGAGGCATTGACGAAAGCTGGATTTTCCTTGGAAAAACTGGAGGTTTTGGATCAATTCAGGTGGTCCCATCATGTCGAAGTCGCAAGCGTCCTTGCGCGGTAAATTTGCATCACTCTGACCACATTACAAAGTGACACTTCAGGTTGATTTGGCAAATCTGAACGAACGGCAAGCATACATTGAGATTCGGCCCGGGATGCAGGCGCAAGTAGAGCTTCATACGGGCGAAAAGACTGTGCTGCAGTATCTCTTGAAGCCTTTGTATAAATCGCGTGAGGCGTTTCGCGAGCCTTAGGCCGTATTCAGTAATGTCTTTGTGATAGTAGCGTTTTGCAGTAAATGTGCCGAAAGACAGTGAAAAACTGAGGGCAGGTATTGATGCAACGGCGAACGTTTCTTCTTGGGCTTATGGGCCTTGGGCTTGCGGGATGCGGCCTTATGGGAGTGCCTAAAGCTTACCGTGGTCCTAAGGTTACGCAGATTACGGTTTCAAAATCACGCCGCAAAATGTGGCTGATGCATAATAAGCGCGTTCTGCGTCGCTATAACATTGGTCTGGGGTTCGCGCCAGAAGGCCATAAAAAGGCCGAAGGCGATGGCCGGACACCTGAGGGCACGTACTTCATCGACCGGCGCAATCCTAATAGTGCGTATCATCTGTCTCTGGGCATTTCATATCCAAATGCAAACGATGTGGCTGTCGCCAAGGCTGCAGGCGTTGAACCGGGTGGCGACATTTTCATCCATGGTCGCGGCCCGCGCTTTCAGCTGGCGCGAGGGGATTGGACGTGGGGATGCATAGCCGTGACAGATCGTGAGATGACGGAAATCTACTCAATGGTCCAAACAGGAACGCCAATTGTGATTTTACCCTAAGGGTATCGGCTTTTGGGGTGTTGCGGCAGCCTCACCTAAAACCAATGTCCACCAGATTTTGCCGTTTGTTTCCTGAAACCATGCAAAACCCATTTCAGTTGCATCGGTGTTTAGAATAACACGGCGTGTGCCTTCTTCTTCCATCCATGCGGCCAACGTCTCTAGCTCGGTTTCATAAGTTTCCGAGATTGCCTCACCGATGAATGCACCTGAGTATCCAGCGCGTGCAACACGGTCTAATGGGGATGACCCGTCAGAGCCAAAGTGCCATGGTCGATTTTGCACCGACATATCGCGCGCGTGTGTGGCTGCTGCCGCCGTTAACTCAGCACTCAGTTCGATTGGTCCTGCTCCGGACGCTTGGCGCAGCGCATTTACTGAATCCAGCGTGCGGAACTGGATTTTGGCGGTATCACGTTCGCGGATTTGATAGAGCTTTGGCCGAGGCTTTCCGTCGATTGCCAGCTGTCCTGACGTAATCGGGGTACAAGCCGCCAATGAAAGCGCAACTGCCAGCGAAAGAAGAATGGGACGGATCATATCAATTAAACCTCAAAACTTTCTCAACGTGTAAACCAACACCGTTGTAGATCAAACCCAGATTAGAAAAATCGTGGCGATCTAACGCTTGTTTGATTTGCTAGTGCTGCTTTCAGGCAATAATTACATCTTAAATGGTTTTACCAGGAGCGATATTGATGAGCGACACTTTTAACTTGAGCCGCCGCGCGTTTGTCGGCGCTGCCGCGACGTCATTGGCCAGCCCAGCATTGGCCTTGGATGAGGAAATTGAGGTTGAGCGCGACATCTCAGAAGTTGTTCGTCGCAATATCTCAAGCTTTCGCGCGCTTGAGTGGCAGCCTTACTTTAGCAATCTCAAGAATGGTGCCGTGCTTGTAGATGTGACGTCTCGCGCGCTGCATTATTGGTCCGAGGACGAGAGCGTTTATAAACTCTACCCCACCAGTGTGCCGCTTTCAGATGACTTGACTCGTTTAGGGCGCACACGGGTCACGCAAAAAGTAGATGGCCCAAGTTGGCGTCCAACGCCTTCGATGAAAGAACGTAACCCCGAATGGCCCGACTTCATTGGCCCTGGTCCGGACAATCCGCTTGGGACCCATGCGCTGTACCTGAGTTGGACGTATTACCGTATCCACGGCACCCATGACACGCGCAAGATTGGACGGCGTTCCTCAAACGGCTGCATTGGTCTTTATAATGAACATGTCCAAGAGCTGTTTGATTTGACCAAAGTGGGCACTCAGGTTTTGCTCATTTAAGGATAAGTTTTCATTAAGTTTTAGATAACGGCGGTCTGCAGGCCGCCGTTTTTTATTGTCCAATTTCCGCCACAAACTGACCATTCAATTGCCTAGTTGCGCTGAAGCTGCGTTAACCCCGCGCGGTTAGCTTCCCGCTAGGGTAATAGGTGGGTGAGTTTTATGTTGAGCTTGAGTTTTCAGGTTCGCCACGTTTGGGGCGAGCCAAATGAAGATATGCGGCCGCGTGATTTGGCAGTCTTTGCTAATCAGCCAGGTACATATCTGGGCGTTTTTGGCTTTCAAAATGATTGGTTCGAGACGGTCTCGCTTGATGCCGGTGGCTTTGACATTGATGCGGAAGCGATTGTAGCCAATGCGCCGGACATCACGTTGAATTTTGGTACACAATCAGTAACCGCAAGCGGTGCGCCAATCAGTTGGGCTTCTGACGGTCTGAACAGTACCGACCTGTCTCACGCAAATTACGCGGCCAATTATATTGTCAGCCAAAGCGGAGACAGCCTGTCGGGTGGTGATGGTCATGACATACTTTTGGGCGGTGGGGGTCGCGACATTCTCGAGGGAAATCCGGGAAATGATAGCATTTTTGATACAAACGGTGGTGCGAAATGCAGGGCGGTATCGGGAATGATTTTCTGCTGGCTTTGAGTGGCGCCAATCAGTTGATTGATGGTGATTTGGCGAGTTTTTCTGAAAACGCGGATACGCTGCTTGGTGGTTATGGCAATGACACCCTTGAAGGCGGTGCAGGTGACGACATTCTGGTGGGTGACTTCGGTGCGTTTTTGTACTGGGGTAACGACACATTGGAAGGTGGCCGTGGCGACGATATTCTGAATGGCGGCTACGGTGCTGACGTATTTGTGTTCCGCCCACTGCATGGCAATGATGTGATTGGGCGTACTTCTCTCACGGATCAGGCCGTGGTGACTGGCGCAGATTTTGATGTGGGAATCGATCGTTTGGAATTGAGTGGCTTTGACGGCATTTCGTCCCGTCAGTCAGCGCTTAATCATTTCTACGCCAACTCGAATGGTCACGCAGAATTGTCGCTTGAGGGCACTATGATTGAGTTGTGGGGGGTTGGTCTTGATACTTTATCTGTTGGTGACTTTTGGGTGTGATTAGCCGTTTATTAAACCTGCTGTGATCTATGTCATCTATGTTTTTTAAGTTTGTGTGTAGGGCGGTAGTTGCCGCATTATTTATTGTGACATTAATCGCAAGTGGCGGTGGTGGCGGCGCAACAACTGGCGGTGGACCGGTTGTGGTCAATCCTCCTGTTGATCCACCTGACCCCTCTGACCCTACACCTGACCCAGATGTTATTGTTTCTGTCGCAACCTTGGGTATTGATAGCCTGTCTCTTGAAACTGCTCTTGGTCAAACGGAAGCGAACTTGACTAACAGAAATTTGATCATTGATCAGATCAGCGTTGGGTTGATTGAAAATGCTTTGGGTTTGGGCCGGCAGCACGTTTTTCCCATTTCGCCGGTTGGAGGGGATATAAAGCTCGCTGTGCGGGCCTCTGCCAATTCTGCGGTTCCAATAGTTCCGACTGTTTATCAGGGTACTGCGATTGCTCAGGTCACGGACGGTACCGCAACTTACGCCGTAACAATGGACGCACGTACGACCTTACGTTTTATTGGTGACGCTGGTCGCGCTGATGTCCTTGCCGATAATGTCCGTAGCGGTGGCACTACAATCGGCCAATCGGGGGCGGCGAATTATAATCCTATGGGTGCAGAGATGATCGAAATCACAGACATTGAATTCAGCGGCCCGACCTTACTGAACGGCACGCAAACAGATGCTTCGGCAATTGGATTTGGCACGTTGGGAGCCGGCAACATTCTTGAAGGCAGCACTCAAATTTCGGTTACCGCCGTTCTAGCGGGGCCTTCATCTGAAGAAATCGCAGGGGTCGGTGGCGCATCAGGCCCTCTCGGAGAGGTCCTGATAACTTGGTCAGGTGCGCAGTCAAACTAATCGCTGGTACGAAGGGCGTTTATACCCAACCTTTCAGGTTGTCGTCGATTGTGTTGCAGAGTGCGGTAATGTGAGCATCATCATCGTTAAGGCACGGAATATAGAGGAAGTCGTGACCGCCAGCCTCTTCAAAACTCTCAAAAATTTCCTCGTTGATCTCTTCAAGCGTTTCAATGCAATCAGCTGAGAATGCAGGCGCGCAAACAGCAATATTTGTTTTGCCCTTTTCCGCAAGCCGCGCGACTTCTTCGACTGTGTAAGGCTGCAGCCACTCTTCGGGACCGAATTTAGATTGGAACGTTGTGATGATCTGCGTGTCATCCCAGCCCAAACGCTCTTTCAAAAGGCGCGTCGTTTTCTGACATTGGCAGTGATACGGATCGCCCTCCATCAGGTAACGCTGTGGCACACCATGATAGCTACACACCAATATTTCGGGGCGCTTTTCGGCCTGGGCGTAGGCAGTCTCAATCGATTGGGCTAGCGCTTCAATATAATCTGGACGCTCATAATATGCAGGCACTGTGCGCACGGTTGGCTGCCATTTTTCTTTCATCAAAACGCGGAAAAATTCGTCATTTGCGGTTGCTGACGTCGCCCCGGCGTAGTGTGGATACAGCGGGAAAAACAAAATTTTCTGACATCCGGCTTCGATCATTGCGCGGACCTTGGATTTCGTAGACGGATTTCCGTAGCGCATACAAAAATCGACAATGACATCATCGCCATAGGTCTCTTGCATCTGCTTTTTTATCTTGGCGGTTTGTTTTTGGGTGATCGTCATTAAAGGGCTCTCACCCTCGTCATGGTTCCAGATCGATTTATACGCTTCGCCGCTAGAAAATGGACGCTTTGTTAAAATGATCAGTTGCAAAAGCGGCTGCCAAAGCCACGGGCTGTAATCAATAACGCGCCGATCAGACAGAAATTCATTCAAATACCGGCGCATCGACCAGTAGTCGTAATTGTCTGGTGTGCCCAGATTGGCGACCAAAACCCCAATCTTAGCAGGCTTCACCTTTGGGTGATCGCTTGGTGCGTGAACGGGGCAGACAGCCTCGTCGCTCGTATTCGTTTTCGCGTCAAACATCATCTAAAGTCCGTGGGTATAAGTGCGTTATGTTGCCAGATAACTGGAAATCGCTTCAGGTCAATCTTTTGGGCCATCAGGAATACGCAGAGCATCCGCTAATTTCATCTTTGCCGAGCCAGGTTTGAGGGGTTGCTGTTGGCTTGCATCGGGCACCCAACCGGCCAAGAAAATAATTTCGAATGTTGCGATCAGTCTTTCTCCATCAGAGAAATTCTGTCGATAAACAGTCTCTAACGCGTCGAAAACGGATTTTGGCGTGGGCTTTTTAGTTCGTGCTGCAAGCGCGTTGCTTTCCCCCATTTTTCGCAGATCGCTCATCAGGGCAGGCGTGTCGGTGTAACTCACAGGCAGCGTCAAAGTGTCCGCAACCGGAAGCGCCAAGCCTGCTCTTTGAAGTAGCGCGCCGTAGTCGCGCACCTCACCCATAGGCACGACGCGTGGTGACAGCCCGCCCATCACTCTGCTTTCAGCTTCGGCGATTGCGCTACGCAACTCGTTTAGGGTCTGGCCACCAAAACAAGCGGCTAAAAATAATCCATCAGGCTTGAGCGCATTTCGACATTGCACAATTTGCCCGACAGGGTCATTCGCCCAATGAAGATCCATTGCGTGAACGATCAGATCATAGCCGTTGTCCGTAAATCGCAGTGTATCATCGGGGTGGATGATGTCCGCTCCTGCCACAATATTCGCCCATAGGTCTGGCCATGATGTGACCACAGCTGTTTTTGTAAACGACTTCTTAACCCCAAGCAGTCTTTCTGCAATTTCATCGAATGCTTCTTGCTGCAAAAACATCCCATCAGACGTCCGGCGGTTTCTGTGATGCAGGTGCAGAGTGTGCGTATCTGTAAGGGGCGGTTGTTGTGTCATGCTGCTCATGTAGTCAGGAAATTTGTAATGCAAAACCCACTTCGGCTGATCTATCCTCATCATTGCCTAACCTGCGACACCTTGACCGGCGGGCCTGACGCGCTTTGTGGGAATTGTTGGGGCGAGGTTTCTTTTTTGAGTGGCAGTGTTTGTGGAAAATGCGGTGCCCAAGTGATGAGCGAAGTCGACGGGATGCAGTGCGACGATTGCTTGCGGACACCAAGACCGTGGAGTGCTGGCAGGGCCGTGTTCCATTACAGCGGTTTTGGTCGCCGGATGGTGCTTGGCATTAAACACGGTGATCGTCTTGATCTTGTTCGGCCTGCTGCAAAATGGATGGCGCAGCACGCCAGACCGCTTAGGCGCGATAATATGCTGGTCGTGCCAATACCGCTTCATTGGTCGCGTCTTTTTGGTCGGCGCTACAATCAGTCTGCTGAGCTGGCCCGCGGCCTAGCGCAACAGATGGGGTTGCAATACGGCCCAGATATTTTGCAGCGGCTTAAACGGACGCCGATGTTAGAAGGTAAATCCCGTGATGATCGACTAAACATTTTGAGCGGCACGATAACGGTCAATCCAAAACGCGCCTTGAATATCGCTCAGCGACCAATTTTGTTAGTAGATGACGTGATGACTACAGGTGCCACGCTCGCGGAGGCGGCAAACGTGCTCGCATCTTCACGTGCTGGCGAGGTGTTCGTCATCACACTGGCGCGCGCGGGAAAAGATACTTAACTATCTAGCAACCAGAAATTGGAGCGCCTTAAAATGAAAACTGTTGAACTTTATACGTCACCCCTGTGTGGCTTTTGCCATTCTGCCAAGCGGCTTCTCAGCCAGAAAGGCGTAAGCTTTTTAGAGATTAACATTTTGGCTCAGCCGGACCGCAAAGGTGAAATGATCAAGCGTGCCAATGGCGGGCGCACTGTGCCGCAGATTTTCATTGGCGATATCCATGTAGGCGGATGTGACGATCTGTTTGCGTTGGATCGCGCGGGCAAGCTGGATAAATTGCTGGCGTGAAGGCGGCCCTTCTACAACTTAACTCAGGCGATTGTCCTGCGGAAAATCTTCTACGGACAACGGCGCTCGTCGAAGAAGCGGCGGCATCTGGTGCGGAGTTTATTGCAACACCTGAGGTGACGAATTGTGTTTCCGTAAGCCGTGCGCAGCAAATGGAAGTTCTGCACGTTGAAGCGGACGATATTACGCTAACAAAGCTTAGTGATTTGGCTGCAACCCTTGGTGTTAATCTGTTGATTGGGTCGTTGGCTCTGAAAACAACGGATGCTGATGGTCGGTTTGCCAACAGGTCTTTTCTGATTGACCGCTCGGGCAGTATTACTGCGCGGTATGACAAAATTCATATGTTTGACGTCACGTTGTCAGAGGCGGAAGTCTATCAGGAATCGCGCGGTTACAGACCTGGTTCGTCTGCAGTTTTGGGGCGTGCAGACGGTCTGAACATTGGCATGACGATCTGTTATGATGTTCGCTTTCCGCATCTTTATCGCGCTTTGGCACAGGCGGGTGCCGATGTGCTTATGGTGCCGTCTGCGTTTGCCGTCGCCACAGGTAAGACGCATTGGGAGACGTTGCTTCGTGCCCGTGCAATTGAGACAGGTTGTTATGTTTTAGCGCCTGCGCAGTGGGGTGTGCACGAAGGCCGCGAAACATATGGGCACTCTTTGGCAGTTGATCCTTGGGGAAACGTGCTTAGCGATTTTGGTGAGGGCGTTGGTGTCAGCTATATTGAAATTGACAAAAATCAGGTATTAAAAGCCCGTAAGCGTGTTCCTGCATGGGGGCACAACCAACTGTTCGAAGGGCCCTGATGCCGGTTACTACGTCTGATACCCTTGGCGCGACGCTTGTCGTTGAGCTTCTGGCGATTGATCAGTTGTTGCGTAGTCGTGTCACCAAGGCGCTGCCCCATGGGATGGAAATTTCTCATTTAACAGTGTTGAATTATCTTGCTGCAAGCACGGGGGAGCGCACGCCAGCACAGCTTGCCGCCCGCTTCCGTCTCACCCGCGGGGCTATGACCAACACAATTAATAAACTTGATCTGATGGGTTTTGTGCACGTCCGTCCCGATTGGGACGATGCGCGGCGTAAGTTGGTTTCCATTAGCGGCGCTGGGCGGGCGGCGCGTGATGAAGCTGTGCGTAAAATCACGCCGCTGGTAAACCAGATGGTCGAAGATATCGGGCACGACAAGATAAGCCGTACCCTACCAATTCTACGCGAGATGCGCCAAAAGCTGGCGGACGATTAGGCCGGTTTTGTCGACGCGGTCACGTAGTTCACGCTTAGATCTTTTTCAGAAATCGACCAACTCCATGAGATTGGGTTGAAGACAAAGCCCTTGCGGTCGACAGGTGTCATTCCTGAGGTGGTCAGTAGTTCAAACAACTCGTCAGGCGTGATGAACTTTGACCACTCATGAGTACCCTTGGGCAGCCAGCGCATGATGTGCTCTGCGCCGATGATTGCCATTAAATAGCTTTTAGGATTGCGATTGAGCGTTGAGCAAATTTGCAATCCGCCGGGTTTTAGCAACTGCTGGCAGGCCGTTAAATATGCCAGTGGGCCGGCTACGTGCTCGACCACTTCCATATTGAGAACCACGTCAAATTGCTCGCCTGCCTCGGCCATGGCTTCTGCCGTTGTGAAGCGATAATCAATATCCAGCTCAGATTGTTCAGCGTGCACTTTTGCTACGGGAATGTTTCTCTCGGCAGCATCCGCCCCAACAATGGTGGCGCCAAGGCGTGCCATCGGCTCGCATAGCAAGCCGCCACCACAGCCGATATCAAGAATGCGGAGCCCTTTAAAAGGAGCGTCTTGGGAAAGATCGCGGCCAAACTCAGCAGCAATTTGTCTTGTGATGTAATCAAGACGGCACGGATTAAGCATATGAAGGGGCTTAAATTTACCGTTTACGTCCCACCATTCTGCCGCCATTGCCTCGAATTTTGCGATTTCTGCGGGATCGACGGTTGTTTGTGCGTTGGTCATGATGTGCCTCTATGACAAAAAAACATGGCGCACCGGATGTTTCGGCGCTCTTTTGGGTTATATAGGTCATTCATGGACAGAAACGTATCCCCCCGCCGCGCCTTGTCGCACCTTTATCCGGCGCTTGCACCGTTTGATCAACGGATGCTGGACGTTGGCGACGGCCATTCTGTCTATATGGAGCAGTGCGGAAACCCCGATGGCATACCTGTCGTTGTGTTGCACGGTGGTCCGGGTGGTGGATGTAGTCCTACGATGCGGCGGTATTTTGACCCCGCACAGTATCGTATTATTTTGTTTGATCAGCGAGGGTGTGGGCGGTCAAGACCTCACGCCAGCGTCGAGGATAATACAACGTGGCACTTGGTGCGCGACATTGAGCTTATACGTGAAACTTTGGATATTGAGCGTTGGGTAGTGTTTGGCGGTAGCTGGGGCGCGACGCTGTCATTGATTTATGCGCAAGCACACCCTGATCGCGCGAAGGCACTTATTTTACGCGGTGTATTTTTGATGACCCGTGCCGAACTTGATTGGTTTTACGGTGGCGGCGCTGCGATGTTCTTCCCTGATCTTTGGGCACCTTTTGAGAATCTCGTTCCCGAAGAAGAGCGCGCAGACATGATTGGCGCGTATCACAAGCGCCTTTTTTCGGACAATCACGCCACTGAGGTGCGCTATGCGCGCGCTTGGGCTGCTTGGGAAAATGCATTGGCCAGCATCATGAACGAGGGTGCCGGTAGTGACGCGCCAGCCGAATATGCCCGTGCTTTCTCAAGGCTCGAAAATCACTACTTCATGAACGCGGGTTTTTTGGGTGAGAACCATCAAATTCTTGACAACATGGACAAGCTGCGCGGTATTCCGGCGATAATCGTACAAGGTAGATATGATATGATCTGCCCGCCGACGTCAGCCTATAAGTTGGCCCAAAACTGGCCTGAGGCAGAGCTCAAGCTGATTGCGCGCGCAGGACACGCGCTTTCAGAGGCGGGCATCAGCGAGGAATTGGTGCGAACGATGGACCGTTTGGCGACCAGGCTTGCCTAGGCGCGGGCGTTAAGCCTTTACACGATTTCTATTTTCCTTAATTTGGTCACCTGGGCGCGCGTACGCTCGTCATTGTTGGGGACCAGGTTGGGAAGCGTTTCAAAAATTATTTTACAGCGGCTTGGCCTTGGTCTTGTGACGCTGTTCGTTGTCTCAATTGTTATTTTTACCGCAGTTAATTTACTCCCTGGTGATTTTGCTCAAAGCATTTTGGGTCAGGGAGCGACCAAAGACGCCGTTGAGGCGATCCGCAAAGACTTAGGTTTGGATCAGCCGTTTTTTGTCCGTTATCTTGATTGGCTGTCCGGTGCAGTACGCGGTGATCTAGGTACAAGTTTTGCTGCCGCTAACTTCAGCAGCTTTGTTGGTAGCGATGCAGGATCAGGTCTTGGTACAGTCGCACAAACTATTGCTCCGCGTTTTGAAAACACGATGTTTTTGGCAGGTGTGACAGCGATGACTGCTGTGCCGCTTGCGGTTTTTCTGGGCGTGCTTGCGGCGCTCTACCGCGAGACTATTTTTGATCGGGCGGCCAACATTTTCACGCTGTCCAGCATCTCTAGCCCCGAGTTTTTCTTGGCATATGTGTTGATCCTGGCTCTTGCGGTGCTGAACCCGATCCTCCCGTCCCTTTCGAATATCTTTGATGGGATCAGCTTTTCTGAGCGCCTTGAGCGCACTTTGTTGCCCGCGCTTACGCTTACACTGATTGTTACGGCCCATATGATGCGGATGACGCGGGCCGCTATTATCAATTTGCTGGCCTCGCCTTACATCGAGATGGCGCGCCTTAAGGGCATCAGTTCGATGCGTGTAATCGTTAAGCACGCGCTTCCCAACGCACTTGCGCCGATTATCAATGTGGTCGCGCTTAACCTTGCCTATCTTATTACTGGCGTCGTCGTCGTCGAGACTGTTTTTGTCTATCCGGGTATTGGCCAACTGTTCGTCGATAGTGTGAAGTTGCGTGACATACCCGTTGTGCAGGCGTGCTGTCTGATTTTCGCAGGGGCTTATATTCTGCTTAACCTCGCGGCTGACATTATGTCGATCTTATCCAATCCACGTCTAAGGCATCCAAAATGAGCGGTTTCGTGACTGTGTTTCTGTTTTTTGTTGGCATGGCGATTTTCGCATGGGCTTTCCGTGCAGTTGCACGTGCGCTGAAACCAAATGAGCCTGTGTTTCGCGACATGCCTTATGCGACTGCGTTCGGCTATATTTTTGGTTTGGTTGCGATCATGGGCGCGATTTGGCTTTATGCGTTGTCGCGTGATGCGGATCCGTTGGTTGCCAATAAGTACTTCTTTGCCGGCAAGGCGATGGAGGCCTTTGTGCTGTTTACTATTGCGGCGTGGTTATTCCGTGTTGTTGGGCGCAGCATCGGCACCAATGGATCGCGTAAGTTGTTCCGTCAGATGCCATTGACCGCGTCCTTCGGCATCTTGATGATCATCCTCTATTCTATCGCTGCAATTTTTGCAGGGGTCATTGCGCCGTACGGTCAGGATGAAATCATTCAGGGCGTCGCGGCTAATATTGTACCGGGCGGAAACCCTGACATTGGCGGCAACCCTGATTTTCCCCTTGGTACCGATCAGTTGGGTCGCGATTTGTTGAGCCGTTTGATCTATGGCGCGCAGAACACAGTTGGCATCGCATTCGTCACCTCGCTTTTGGCTTTTTTCCTTGGTGGCTCGCTTGGTTTTCTGGCGGCGGTTCTTGGCGGATGGTTTGATCAAATCATGTCCCGTGCGGTGGACGTGTTGATGGCAATTCCATCACTTATTTTTGCGCTTCTTTTGATGACCATCGCGGCCGTTTGGGCGCCG
Organism: Nereida sp.; assembly: GCF_965655635.1. Classification (NCBI taxonomy): domain Bacteria; kingdom Pseudomonadati; phylum Pseudomonadota; class Alphaproteobacteria; order Rhodobacterales; family Roseobacteraceae; genus Nereida; species Nereida sp. The sequence goes on along the minus strand of NZ_CBFHHE010000007.1, from coordinate 31,763 downwards.
CGTTTGGGTATACCGCTGACATTGTTCATGGTTGTGATCATCGCCGTCATCGACAGCACGCGGGTGTACCGCTTGGCGCGCGCGGTTGGCTACAACATCGTCGTTATGGATTACATAGAGGCCGCAAAATTGCGCGGCGAGGGCATGGGCTACCTGATCTTTAAAGAGATTTTGCCTAACGCCACTGCGCCTCTTTTGGCCGAGTTTGGTCTGCGGTTTTGTTTCGTGTTTCTTACCATTGCATCGCTGTCGTTCCTTGGCGTCGGGATTCAGCCACCTCTTGCTGACTGGGGTACGATGGTCCGTGATTTGGCGCAGTTCATCAACTTCGCCGCCTTTGCGCCACAGGTAGCGGCAGCACCCCTCTTGGCGGCTGGTGCAATTGCGTTGCTAACGGTTGCTGTGAATTTCGTGGTGGACTGGATGCTTCACAGATCGTCGGGGCTGAAGTCATGAGTAATCTTCTAACGATCAATGATATCTATATCGAAGGCCGCAGTGATGAGGTGTGGTCGCCCATTATCAACGGTGTGAACCTCAGCCTTAAACGCGGTGAAGTTCTTGGCCTAATTGGTGAAAGTGGCGCGGGTAAATCCACGCTTGGACTTGCTGCAATGGGGTATACTCGTGATGGGTGCCGCATTTCATCTGGTTCGGTTAATTTTGATGGCATCGATCTGGTCTCAGCATCCGCAGATGTAAAACGCGGGTTGCTTGGTAAGCGTATCGCCTATGTTGCACAGTCTGCTGCCGCCAGCTTTAACCCTGCGCATAAGATCATTGATCAGCACACAGAGGCACCCATCCAGCACCGCGTTATGGCGCGCGCAGAAAGTTCAGAAGATGCGATACAGCTTTATGAGCGTTTGCGCCTTCCCAATCCTCATGAAATCGGCTTCCGATATCCGCATCAGGTTTCAGGTGGTCAGTTGCAGCGGGCAATGACAGCCATGGCCATGGCCTGCCGTCCTGATTTGATAATTTTTGATGAGCCGACAACTGCCCTTGATGTAACCACGCAGATTGAGGTCTTGGCGGCCATTCGCAAGATCGTTGAGGATTTTGATACAGCCGCGATTTATATTACGCATGATTTGGCAGTCGTGGCGCAGATGGCAGATCGGGTTAAGGTTTTGCTGCGCGGCGATGAGATTGAAACCGCAGATACCCGTGAAATGCTGGCCAACCCGCAAGAAGACTACACGAAGTCACTTTGGGCCGTCCGCAGTTTTGAGCGCCCCGCAAAGCCCGCTGTTAATATTGGCGCGACGCCTGTTGTCTCGGTGTGCGGCGTCACGGCGGCGTACGGCAAGGTTGATGTTTTGAGCGACGTTAGTTTCGATATGCACGCTGGTCGCACGGTGGCGGTGGTGGGCGAATCTGGATCAGGTAAATCAACAGCGGCGCGCTGCATTACTGGCCTACTCGCCCCACGACAGGGTCACGTTGAGTTTGATGGTGCGCAACTGCCCGCTTCATATAAGCAGCGCGATAAGATGCAGTTGCGCCAAGCTCAGATGATTTATCAAATGGCAGATACGGCGCTTAATCCGCGCAAAACGATCGCAGAAATTATTGGTCGTCCTGTGCAGTTTTACATTGGCCTGACTGGCCGTGCAAAAACCAAACGCGTGGATGAGTTGCTGACGCAGATCGAATTGGAGCCATCACAGTATCGTGACCGCTTACCGTCCGAGCTGTCTGGCGGTCAAAAACAGCGCGTTGGAATTGCTCGTGCGCTTGCGGCTGAGCCAAAATTCATCATTTGTGATGAGGTTACAAGCGCGCTGGATCAATTGGTTGCCGAGGGTATTTTGCGATTACTTGCTGATCTGCAAGATACGCTTGGCTTGACTTACATGTTCATTACGCATGATCTTGCTACTGTGAAATCTATTGCTGATGAAGTTGTTGTTATGAAGGATGGCCGTGTTGTGGAGCAGGGGCCTAAAGCAGAGATGTTTCAGCCGCCGCATCACCCATACACGGATTTGCTGCTGTCATCTGTGCCCGAAATGGATCCTGATTGGCTGACCAATCTGCTTGAGGAACGCGGCATGGAAAATATTGGTGATGCTGCCGTCGGTAAAATGTAGGCGATCTAATAAAGTTAAGTGAGAGTGGGCCGACCCCGCCTATGAAAACTCGATAAACTGTTCAACGAAGGGAAAGAGAATATGTCAGGACTAAGTAGACGCGGACTTCTAAAGACGGGTGTTGCCGCAAGTATGCTGGCCGCCACAGGTGTGCCCGCGCGCGCCGAAGCAAAAAAGGGCGGCACGCTGCGCCTTGGGATTGCGGGTGCCAACACATCTGACAGCTGGGACGCGCGTACGCATTCTGACAGCTTTATGGTCATGATGGCGCACGGCGCCGTATTCGATTGCCTTACCGAAGTAGGTGCGGACGGCCAGTTGAAAGGCGAGCTTGCCGAGAGCTGGGACGCGTCAGCAGACGCCAAAGTATGGAACTTCAAACTGCGCAAAGGTGTGACGTTCCACAACGGCAAAGCGTTTGGCGCTGATGATGTGATTGAATCGTTGAATATGCACGTGGCTGAGGGTGCGAAGTCTGCGGCTCAGCCGATTGTTTCTGCGATCACGAACATGGAAAAGATCAACGATCACGAGATCGTCTTTACCCTTGGAGCTGGTAATGCTGACTTCCCGTTCCTGCTGTCTGATTATCACATCGTGATGTATCCGGCCGGTCAGGTCGAAGAAGCAATCGCCAAGGGTATTGGTACGGGTATGTACAAAGTCGAGAGCTTTGACCCCGGTGTTCGCGCATTGTTGAGCCGTGTGGATAGCCACTACAAAGATGGTAGTGCAGGTTGGTTCGACGGCGTTGAAGCAGTCGCAATTAACGATTCCTCTGCGCGTATGAATGCGTTGATGACGGGTCAGGTGGATGCGGTGAACCGCGTTGACTTCAAGACAGAGCCACTTTTGCGCGCCAACCCAACGGTCAATATTTTTGAGGTGACCGGCAACCAGCACTATACGTTTCCGATGCTAGCCAACCTGTCACCTTTTGATAACGTGAAGGTCCGTCAGGCGCTTAAGCATTCGATCAACCGCCAAGAGATGGTCGATAAGATTTTGCTTGGCCACGGCCGTGTTGCAAACGACCACCCGATCGGGCCTGCCAACCAATACTTCAACGATAGTCTTGCGCAGAACGCATACGATCCTGATAAAGCGAAAAGCCTTATTAAAGAGGCCGGCCTTGATGGTTTGACTGTTCAGCTTTCTGCAGCAAACGCAGCATTTGCCGGCGCGGTTGATGCGGCTCAGCTGTATCAAGCTTCTGCTAAAGCTGCAGGTATCAACATTGATGTGATCCAAGAGCCTGACGATGGATATTGGTCAAACGTCTGGATGAAAAAGGCATGGTGTGCCTGCTACTGGTCCGGCCGCTCAACCGAGGACTGGATGTTCTCAACTGCATACGAAGCAGGTGTGCCGTGGTGGGACAGCAAGTGGGACAACAGCCGTTTCCAAGAGCTGCTCCTGACGGCGCGTGCCGAGCTTGATAGCGATAAGCGTCGCGATATGTACGGCGAAATGCAGCAGATCATGTCTGTTGATGGTGCGACTGTTATTCCGATGTATGCAAACTACGTCGATGCGCACAGCACTAAACTGACCAACTCTGGTACCATTGGTAACGTCTTCCAGATGGATAGCTCGCGTCTGGTAGAGCGTTGGTGGTTCGCGTAACGCACGTATCCCTAAACTAACAATTGCGCCCCGCCACTTGGCGGGGCGTTTTTGTCTTGAGTATCGCTAAATAAGCATCACACCATTTTACTTGCAGTTTAGTGCTTTTGTGCCTATACGCCTCTTAACAGCGGCTTGTTGGGGTCCAAACCTAACATCCACCGAAGCGATACAACGGGCCGTGCGCCCGTTTTTTTGTGCCCACAGTTAGGGCGATGAAAGTATACGAACCAATGAATGACCTGATTGCAAAAGCAGCGATTGATCGCCGACTTGCCGAGATCATTGCACCTGTCATCGAAGACTTGGGGTATGAGCTGGTGCGCGTGCGATTGATGAGCGGCAAGCAGACAACATTGCAGATCATGGCGCAAAAACCTGATGGTACCATTGAGGTGGATGACTGCGCCAAGATCAGCACCGAAGTAAGCGCGACCCTTGATGTTGAGGATCCAATTCTGGATGCCTACGCGCTTGAAGTCTCCAGCCCTGGTATTGACCGCCCACTGACGCGCTTGAAAGATTTTGCGCTTTGGGAGGGCTATGAGGTCCGCATCGAGACCGATGAACTGATTGACGGACGCCGCCGCTTTAAGGGTGAGCTTGCGGGCGTTGAGGGTGACGAGGTTTTGATCACCATTGAAGAAGGCACGATCGGGCTCAAGTTCGATTGGCTGTCGGATGCAAAACTTATTTTGACTGACGATCTTATCCGCGAGGTCCTGAAGGGCCGCAAAGACGCGGGTCACATTGATGAGACACAATTCGATGAGGTGGAAACTATCATCGACGGTGAAGAAGAAGGAAACGTATAAATGGCTATTACCTCAGCGAACCAGCTTGAGCTTTTGCAAACCGCAGAGGCCGTTGCCCGCGAGAAAATGATTGATCCTGCGCTCGTCATCGAAGCCATGGAAGAATCCCTCGCGCGTGCGGCAAAGTCACGTTACGGCGCCGAAATGGACATCCGTGTCAGCATCGACCGTAAGACAGGCCGTGCGGCATTCACCCGTGTCAGGACAGTTGTTGAGGAAGCAGAGCTTGAAAATTATCAAGCTGAGTTCACAGTTGAACAAGCCAAGCAGTACATGGAAAACCCTGAGGTCGGCCAACAGCTGGTCGAAGAAGTACCCCCTGTTGAAATGGGCCGTATCGCGGCGCAATCTGCCAAGCAGGTTATTTTGCAGAAGGTCCGCGAAGCTGAGCGTGACCGCCAGTACGAAGAATTCAAAGACCGCGCAGGCACAATCATCAACGCGCTTGTTAAGCGTGAAGAGTACGGCAACGTCATCGTTGATGTGGGCAGTGGCGAAGCCGTTCTGCGCCGCAACGAGAAGATTGGCCGTGAAAGCTATCGCCCGAACGACCGCATCCGTTGCTACATCAAAGATGTTCGTCGCGAACAGCGCGGCCCGCAGATTTTCCTTAGCCGTACTGCGCCCGAGTTCATGGCAGAGCTGTTCAAAATGGAAGTGCCTGAAATTTATGACGGCATCATCGAGATCAAGGCAGTTGCCCGTGATCCCGGTTCGCGCGCGAAGATTGCCGTGATTTCATATGATGGCTCAATCGACCCTGTTGGTGCTTGCGTAGGTATGCGCGGCAGCCGTGTCCAAGCAGTTGTGAACGAGCTTCAGGGTGAAAAAATCGACATCATTCCATGGAACGACGATCAACCAACGTTCCTCGTGAACGCGCTTCAGCCCGCTGAGGTGACTAAGGTGGTTCTTGACGAGGAAGCCGAGCGTATCGAAGTTGTTGTGCCGGATGAGCAGCTTTCACTGGCAATTGGTCGCCGTGGTCAAAACGTACGCCTTGCGTCACAACTGACACACCTCGACATTGATATTCTGACCGAAGCACAGGAATCTGAGCGTCGTCAGGCAGAATTCGCTGAGCGTACAGCGCTGTTTATGGAAACACTGGACGTTGACGAATTCTTCGCACAACTGCTTGTTTCTGAAGGCTTCACATCACTTGAAGAAGTTGCTTACGTCGAAGTTGATGAGCTTCTGGTTATTGATGGTGTGGACGAAGCAACTGCGTCCGAGCTTCAGGCGCGCGCACGTGACAACATCGAAGCGGCCAACAAAAAGGCGCTTGAGAATGCAATTGCCTTGGGTGCTGAAGATAGCTTGATCTCGTTTGATGGTCTGACGCCACAAATGGTCGAAGCGCTTGCAAATGATGACGTGAAAACCCTTGAGGACTTCGCAACTTGCGCCGATTGGGAACTTGCTGGTGGCTGGACAACCGTGAACGGTGAGCGTTCAAAGGATGACGGCACGCTTGAGCCGTTCGACGTGAGTTTGCAAGAAGCCCAAGACATGATCATGACCGCACGTGTGATGTTGGGTTGGGTTGATCCGACAGAGCTTGAAACTGATGAAGTTGAGGGCGAAGGCGACGCAGCTGAAATGGAGGCCGAGGTCTGATCGCAGGCCTCGGGAACCCTTGAACATGACGCGCGGTGGTGCTGATAAAGACCGGTCTAACGGCCCTGAACGTAAGTGCATTGCGACAGGTGACGTGCAACCAAAAGGCGGTTTGATCCGTTTTGTGGTAGGGCCGGATAATCACATTTACCCTGACGTGATGGAAAAATTGCCAGGACGCGGTATATACGTGTCAGCAGCCAAAGAAGCTTTGGAGCTTGCCCAGCAGAAGGGTTTGTTCAGCAAGGCCGCCAAGGCAAAGGTGGTTGCGCCTGATGATCTGATCGCTGTTGTGGATCATGCGTTGGTTGCGCGTTTTGGGAACTTGATGGCGCTTTCTCGCAAAGCAGGCCACGCGGTTGTCGGATTTGAGAAAGTAAAAGACTGGCTGGTGAAGGAGTATGCAGAGGTTCTGTTGCAAGCAAGCGACGGTTCCGAGCGGGGCAAGTCAAAGTTGAGTACGCCACACTATGGTCGATTTATCGGCTGTTTGACGGCAAATGAATTGGGTTTGGCATTTGGGCGAGAAAGTGTGATACACGGCGCACTCGCACCTGGTGGGCTCACCGATGGTATCGTTGAGACCGCAGCCAAACTGGAAGCGATACGTGAATGGAACGGCGTGAAGGCGCGTCGGAAAGGAAAAGCACTCGATGAGTGAAGACGACGGTAAAAAGACATTGGGCGTTCGCCGCGGCGGACCTGGTAACGTAAAGCAGAGCTTTAGTCACGGACGTACGAAGAACGTCGTGGTGGAGACTAAGCGCAAGCGCGTAATGGTGCCCAAGCCGGGTGGTGGCTCACAGACGAAACCTGGTGCAGGTCTCGTTGCGGGCGATCCATCGAAGCGTCCCGCAGGTATTTCCGACGCGGAAATGGAACGCCGTATGAAGGCTTTGCAGCAGGCGAAAGCCCGCGAAGCCGAAGATGCTGTGAAGCGAGAAGCAGAAGAGAAGGCCCGCGCGGAAAGCCGTGCACGCCGCCGCGAAGAAGCGGAAGCCAAAGATCGCGAAGAGCGTGCTCGTGAAGAAGCGCTGAAAGCGAAAAAGGATGAGGATGCACGCAAGGTTCGCGAAGCCGAAGAAGCTGCGAAACGTGCTGCTGCGCCTGCTGAAGCACCTGCCGCACCGGCTGCGCTACGCGGTCCCGGCAAGCTGACGGCTGCTCCTCGTCGCGAAGCGGATAACGACCGTGACAACAAACGCAATAAAAACCGCGGTAACGATGATGGCCGCCGCAGCGGGAAGCTTACTCTGAACCAAGCCCTTTCGGGTGGTGAAGGTGGGCGTCAACGTTCAATGGCGGCGATGAAGCGTAAGCAAGAACGCCAACGTCAGAAAGCTATGGGCGGTGCAGTTGAGCGCGAAAAGGTTGTACGTGACGTACAGCTCCCCGAAGTTATTGTGGTGTCCGAACTCGCAAACCGTATGGCCGAGCGCGTTGCAGATGTGGTGAAGTCTTTGATGACGAATGGCATCATGGCGACGCAGACACAGACGATTGATGCGGATACTGCGGAACTCATCATCGAAGAATTTGGCCACAAAGTGGTTCGGGTCTCCGATTCTGATGTGGAAGATGTCATCACCGAGATCGAAGATGCGCCTGAAAATCTTGAGGCACGTCCACCGGTCATTACTGTGATGGGTCACGTTGACCACGGTAAAACTTCGTTGCTTGATGCGATCCGGAATGCGCGCGTTGTTGCGGGCGAGGCCGGTGGCATTACCCAGCACATCGGTGCCTATCAGGTTGAGCAGAACGGCAAGCAATTGACCTTCCTTGATACACCTGGTCACGCAGCGTTTACGTCAATGCGTGCACGTGGTGCGCAGGTAACAGACATCGTTATCTTGGTGGTCGCTGCGGATGACGCGGTTATGCCGCAAACGATCGAAGCGATTAACCACGCGAAAGCAGCGAATGTTCCGATGATCGTGGCGATCAACAAGATCGACCGCCCTGCTGCAAACGCCGACAAAGTTCGGACTGATTTGCTTCAGCACGAAGTGATCGTCGAGAAGATGTCGGGCGAAGTGCAAGATGTTGAAGTGTCTGCCATCAACGGGACTGGCCTTGATCAGTTGCTTGAGGCGATCAGCCTACAGTCTGAGCTTCTCGAGCTGAAAGCCAACCCGAACCGGGCTGCGCGCGGCGCTGTGATCGAGGCTCAGCTTGATGTTGGTCGCGGTCCGGTTGCGACGGTTTTGGTTGAGACAGGTACCCTTAAGCAAGGCGACATTTTTGTTGTCGGCGAGCAATGGGGTAAAGTCCGTGCATTGGTTAACGACCAAGGTGAGCGGGTGAAAGAAGCAGGTCCATCAGTTCCTGTTGAGGTACTTGGTCTTAACGGCACACCCGAAGCTGGTGATGTGCTTAACGTGACTGAAACCGAAGCGCAGGCCCGTGAAATTGCGGAATATCGTGGTCAGGCTGCGAAAGACAAACGTGCGGCCGCTGGAGCTGCAACGACGCTTGAGCAATTAATGGCGAATGCGAAAGCAGACGAGTCTATGACTGAGCTGCCAATCGTTGTAAAAGCTGACGTTCAGGGTTCTGCCGAAGCGATCAGCCAAGCGATGGACAAAATTGGTAACGAAGAAGTTCGTGTTCGTGTGCTTCACTCTGGTGTTGGTGCGATCACTGAATCTGACATCGGCCTTGCTGAAGCGTCTGGCGCGCCTGTCTTTGGTTTTAACGTCCGTGCAAATGCTACTGCGCGTAACGTGGCGAACCAAAAGGGCGTTGAGATCCGTTATTATTCGGTCATTTATGATCTGGTAGACGACGTTAAAGCAGCCGCAAGTGGTCTGCTTTCCGCGGAGATCAAAGAGAACTTCATTGGCTATGCGAACATCAAGGACGTCTTTAAGGTGTCTAATGTTGGTAAAGTGGCCGGTTGTCTGGTGACCGAGGGCGTTGCCCGTCGGTCTGCTGGCGTCCGTTTGCTGCGTGATAACGTGGTGATCCATGAAGGCACATTGAAGACATTGAAGCGCTTCAAGGACGAGGTTCCCGAAGTTCAATCAGGTCAAGAGTGTGGTATGGCGTTTGAGAATTACGACGACATCCGCGCCAATGATGTGATCGAAATCTTTGAGCGTGAAGAAGTTGAGCGCACGCTTTCTTGATTGGAAGTAGCGTCGGCTAACACCGGTAATTTGAAATAACAGAGGGCGCCTTATCGGCGCCCTTTTTTCTGTGTCAGCGGTTTTTTGGGTTCAGTACATACTGGTTAGACCGAAAACCCCTCAAAAGTTTTGTCACCAACTCTGATGAGTAGCTTGCCGTTTTCGAGGGCCCTAATCATAATCCCTTGTACGGACACGCCACTTCCAATCTGAATTGTTCTAAGCATTTTCGGGTTCCATCTACGACCAACTCAGACAATGTAACCAAGAAATCTTGCTATCTTGAGGCCGAAGATCGGTGTCGAAAGTACGAACCTAAAGCCAATCACGCAAAATGGGGATGAGCGGAATGTCTGCGGCAGGCATTGGATAATTGCTTAGTTCGTTCGCTTTCACCCATTCTAAGGCTTGGTTTTCGCGTGACTGGGGCGTGCCGTTCCATTTTCGACATGCAAACAGCGGCATCAAAAGATGAAATTTTTCGTAGGAGTGCGACGCGAAGGTAAGCGGCGCAAGGCAGCTCTCCCACGTATCTATGCCAAGCTCTTCGTTTAACTCACGTACCAAAGCCGCCTCTGGTGTTTCGCCTGTTTCGACTTTCCCGCCCGGAAATTCCCACAGACCTGCCATGGATTTACCTTCTGGGCGCTGGCCAAGTAAAACGCGACCATCAACGTCAATCAAAGCTACAGCAGAGACAAGAACCGTCTTCATGAGCGATAATCAGCGTTGATTGTGATGTAGCCGTGGGTCAAATCACAGGTCCACACGGTTGCATCGGATGCTCCCACGCCAAGGTCCACGTTGATTACAATGTCTTGCTTTTTCATCACCGCCGCACCCTGTTCTTCGGCGTAGCTTGGGCTGACCCAACCATTCTCAGCCACACGGATGTCACCAAAGCTAATGGAAAGGGTGTCTCGGTCCGCCTTTGCGCCTGATTTGCCCACAGCAGCAACAATACGACCCCAGTTTGGATCTTCACCCGCGATCGCCGTTTTGACGAGGGGTGAATTCGCGATTGAGAGCGCACAACGCTTCGCATCAGGCTCACTGTCGGCACCGGTCACGTTCACTGTTACAAATTTGGTTGCACCTTCGCCGTCACGTACGACTTGATGAGCGAGGTCCCGCATTAATGTCTCAAGTGCCTGCGCAAAGTCTGTGTTACCCATCACGTCAACGTCCGATGCGCCCGTCGCGGCCATTATGAGTGTGTCGGAAGTAGATGTATCGCTGTCTACAGTGATGCAGTTGAAGGTTTTGCTATTAATTGCGGACACCATCTGTTGCAGGTCCGGTTGTGCGATCTTTGCATCGGTGAAGATATAAACCAGCATCGTGGCCATATCGGGCGCAATCATGCCAGACCCCTTGGCGATGCCGGTGATCGATACTGTTTTTCCGTCAATATCAATCTGTCCGCCTGCCGCCTTGGGGAACGTGTCTGTCGTCATTATTGCTTCGGCGGCACCCTTCAGCTTGCCTGGTGAGAGACCTTCTTTCAGCTCATAAAGCTTGGCTGTAATCTTCTCAAATGGCAGGGCTTCACCGATCACGCCAGTTGACGATGAGAACACCCGTTGAGGATCAATCCCGAGTGTATCGGCAACCGCTGTGCAGACATTCGCCACTGCCTCTGCGCCGCCCGATCCCGTAAACGCATTGGCGTTTCCGGAGTTTACGATAATTGCTGCCTCGCCAAAGGGGTCGCCACCAAGTTTGGCCTGACAGTCCAGAACGGGTGCCGCGCGGGTTGCGGACGTTGTGAAAACCCCTGCGATTGATGTGCCGGCTTGAAGATGTGCAAGCATCACATCTTTGCGGCCTGAATAGCGTACGCCAGCTTCGACAGTCGCAAAGCGTACGCCCGAGATCATCGGAACAACGGGAAAACTAGCTGGGGCGAGGGGCGATATGGTCATTTATTCAGACAACAGTTCGTAGTTAGAAATGATTGACGGGTCGATTGCTGAAAGGTCTGCCGCAGTGATATCAGCGCCCTCAAGAAGATTAGCGACATAGCTATCAACGGCTTCACGTTGCAGTCGTTGTGACAGGTCTGCGCGCACCTCATCAAGGCTGGGAGCGGATGCGATGCGATCTTGCTTCAACAAAATCACGTGCCAGCCAAATTGGGTTTCGACGGGTTGTGAAACTTCACCGACAGACAGCGCCACGACCGCTTCTTCAAACGGCGCAACCATAGCGCCGGTTCCAAACCACCCCAAATCCCCACCATTCGGACCAGATGGGCCAGTTGATTTTTCTTTAGCCAGTTCCGCAAAGTCAGCGCCATCTGATAGCTGCTCAACCAATGCGGTTGCTTCGTCTTGGGTTTCCACCAAAATATGCGCGGCGTTGTATTCTTTGCCCAAATCAGCATCAGCGTACTGCGCTTCATACGCCGCCTTAAGCGCGTCTTCTGCGACAGCGTCGGACGACAGTGCGTCAATCACTTCACCTGCCAGCAGCGAGCGTCGTTCGTTTTGCAAAGTAGTTGTGACGCGTGCGGGTGTGTCTTTAAGAGATTGGGCGAGCAGCTCTTGTTGGGTTAGTTGATCGATGATGCCCTGAAACAAGACTTCTGGCGGTAAATCACGATATTGTTGCGGCAAGCGCGCGTGCGATGCGATGACGTGGCCAAGTGTAATGTCGGTGCCATTGACCGAGGTAATCACGGTTGAGGCATCTTGGGCCTGCAAGGACGTGGCGGCAAAAGTACTCAACAAAGCTGCGCCAATAAAATTAAGGGGTTTTACCATTTCGTGATCCTTTCGTGGCCCCATGGATGGTGCCGTTGACACTAACATAGGCGGCCCTTACATCCTTTACAGCACTTACGCCTTCGAGGTTTGAGACTGCCTGTTAAGCTCTTATGTATGGCTGCAGGTCGGGACGGGCAACCACCCGTCTTATGACATTTTTATTGGGGCCATCGGCCAAGGAAGACACATGTTGGGTTTAGGCACCATCGCCAAGAAGGTTTTTGGCACTCCGAACGATCGTAAAGTTAAATCGACGCGTCCACTTGTTGAGAAAATCAATGCGCTCGAGCCTGACTTCCAAGCGCTTACCGATGAGCAACTAATTGAAAAGACAACCGAGTTTCGCGAGCGTATTGCCGGCGGTGAAGGCCTTGATAGTCTTCTGCCCGAAGCCTTTGCCAACTGTCGTGAGGGTGCGCGCCGTGCCCTTGGATTGCGGGCGTTTGATACGCAATTGATGGGGGGTATTTTCCTGCATCAAGGCAACATTGCTGAAATGAAAACCGGTGAGGGTAAAACCCTCGTTGCGACTTTCCCCGCCTATCTGAACGGGCTCAGCGGCAAGGGCGTGCACATCGTGACGGTTAACGATTATCTGGCCAGACGTGATGCGGAATGGATGTCTAAGGTTTATGGCGCGTTGGGTTTGAGCACGGGTGTTGTTTACCCACAGCAGCCAGAGGCTGAGAAAAAGCAAGCCTATGCCGCCGATATCACATACGCGACTAACAATGAGCTTGGGTTCGATTACCTTCGTGACAACATGCGTTCTGAGCTGGACCAGATGGGGCAGCGAGGCCACAATTTTGCGATCGTCGATGAGGTTGACTCGATCTTGATTGATGAGGCGCGCACGCCGCTGATTATCTCTGGTCCTGCGCAGGATCGGTCTGAACTGTATAAAGTCGTGAACACGATCATCCCCGAGCTAAGCGAGGAACACTTCACGATTGATGAGAAAACCCGCAACGTTACGTATTCTGAAGAAGGTAACGAATGGCTTGAGCAACGCCTGCGTGAGGGCGGTCTTCTTGATGCTGAGAAAACGTTGTATGACCCTGAAAGCGTAACGTTGGTGCACCACGTGAACCAAGCACTTTCAGCACATAAACTCTTTACCAAAGACAAAGACTACATTGTGCGCGACGGCGAAGTGGTCCTCATTGATGAGCACACGGGCCGTATGATGCCGGGCCGCCGTATGTCAGATGGTTTGCACCAAGCGATTGAAGCGAAAGAAGGCGTAGCTATTCAGCCTGAAAACGTCACACTCGCGTCTGTCACGTTCCAAAACTATTTCCGTCTGTATTCCAAGTTGGGCGGTATGACCGGTACTGCCAAAACTGAAGAACAAGAGTTTGGTGAAATTTATAAGCTGGGCGTTGTCGAAGTTCCGACAAACCGGCCCATCCAGCGCGTGGACGAGCATGATCAAGTTTTCCGTACATTTGACGAGAAATACAAAGCTGTTGTTGACGCGCTGAAGGCTGCAAACGCAAATGGTCAGCCTGTTTTGGTCGGGACGACCTCAATCGAAAAATCCGAATATATCAGCCAAGTACTGACTGCCGAAGGTATCGAGCACAACGTTCTAAATGCACGTCAGCACGAGCAAGAAGCGCAGATCATTGCAAAGGCCGGTCGCCTTGGCGCGGTAACACTTGCTACAAATATGGCTGGTCGCGGGACGGATATTCAGCTTGGCGGCAACGTCGATATGCAGGTCATGGAAGCGCTTGCTGAGAAACCTGATGCTGATCCAGAAGCGTTGCGCGCTGAAATCGAAGCGTCGGTGGCGGATGAAAAGGCGAAGGTTCTTGCGGCTGGTGGCCTTTATGTTCTGGCAACTGAACGTCACGAAAGCCGTCGGATTGATAACCAGTTGCGTGGGCGTTCTGGACGCCAGGGGGATCCGGGACGCTCGTCGTTTTTCCTGTCGCTTGAAGATGACCTGATGCGCATCTTTGGCTCTGAGCGCCTTGAGGCAGTCCTGTCTCGTCTCGGTATGGCTGAAGGTGAGGCGATTGTGCACCCATGGGTCAATAAATCACTCGAGAAAGCGCAGGCGAAAGTTGAAGGTCGCAACTTTGATATTCGCAAGCAGCTGCTTAAATTTGATGACGTAATGAACGACCAGCGCAAGGTGATCTTCAATCAACGTCTTCAAATCATGCAAAGCCGTGATGTGTCTGGAATTACCAAAGATATGCGCGATCAGGTGATTGAAGATTTGGTCGATGAGTTTATGCCGCCAAAAACTTATGCAGACCAATGGGATACGCAAACCATGCAGGCACAGGCGATTGAGCGTCTTGCCCTTGATCTGCCGATTGTGGATTGGGCAGACGAAGAAGGTGTTGATGACGAGATTATCCTTGAGCGTCTTGAGGAAGCCGCCGATGCAATGATGGCTGAAAAGTCGCAGCAGTTTGGTGAAGACAGCATGCGGAGCATTGAAAAGCAGCTTCTCTTGAACACCATCGATACAAAATGGCGTGAGCACCTGATCGCTCTTGAACATTTGCGCTCTGTTGTAGGGTTCCGTGGATACGCGCAGCGCGATCCGCTGAACGAATACAAGACCGACAGCTTTCAGTTATTTGAGGCTTTGCTCGATGGTCTTCGTGGCGATGTAACCCAGAAGTTGGCTCAAATCCGCCCTCTAACTGAGGAAGAGCAGCAAGCGATGATGGCGCAGATGGCCGCACAGCAGGCACAGCTACAAGCGCCGGCTGATGCCGTCCCTGCGTCCGACAATGAAAACGCTGTTGAGGGTTTTGTCGAAAGTGACCCTACGACTTGGGGTAATCCATCACGTAACGATAGTTGTCCCTGTGGTTCTGGTAAGAAGTTCAAGCACTGTCACGGGCGCGTTTAACGGTTTGTCCGTGTCGCGGCTGAGGTTTGCGGTCAGAGGTAGCCGTCTGAGCGCATGCTGACCTCGCGCGATTTGCCGATGATTAAGTGATCATGAAGTGTCAGCCCAAGTGATTGGGCAGCGCTTTCCATGGTTAGTGTCATGGATATGTCAGATTTTGACGGCGTTGGATCGACCGACGGATGATTGTGCACAAGAATAAGGGCACTCGCGTTCAATTCGAGGGCTCGCCGCATAACTTCTCTGGGGTAGACAAGCACGTGGTCGACGGTGCCACGGCCAAATTCCTCATCGACAATTAGCACATTTTTACGGTCCAAGAAAAGACAACGGAACACTTCAGTATCACGGTGTGACATTGCGGTGTGACAGTAGTTTATCAGCGCGTCCCAACTGGACAGCACATCTTTTTGCATCACTCGGGTACGCGCCATTCGGTGTGATGTGGCTTCTAGAATTTTTAGATCGGTAATGACCAAATCACCCACACCGCGGACTTTAGCTAAATGTTCGGGGCGGGCAGAAATCACGCCGTTGATATCTAAGAACGTATCAATTAGCCGCCGCGCAACTGGCTTCACATCACATTTTGGAAGTGATCGAAATAAAACTAACTCGAGCAATTCGTAGTCCGGCATTCCGCGCGCGCCACCTTCGGCGAAACGGTGTTGAAGACGTTGCCGATGATCTTTGACGTAACTCAACTCCCCGCCTTTTGGGCCGGTAAAGAGAAGTTCTTGGCCCTCAAACAAGGGCATTTGGTTTTCAGAAAACTGATCTGGCGCACTCATGACACGCCATGAATGCGCCAATTCTCTAAAGAATCAGTTAACCCTTCATCGTTTCCCAAAAGCTTTTGACGCTTGAGAAGAAACTTGATGATTGTGGGTTGTTGTCTTCGCTCAGTTTTTCGAACTCGCGCAGAAGCTCTTTCTGCTTAGAGGTAAGGTTTACAGGCGTTTCAACGGCCATTTCGATGAACATATCGCCCGCGCCGCCACCGCGAAGTCCGGGCATGCCTTTGCCGCGCAAACGCATTTGGCGCCCCGACTGGCTGCCGCCTGGGATCTTCACTCGTGACCGCCCACCGTCAATTGTAGGCACCTCAATGTCGCCACCAAGAGCAGCAGATGTCATTGAAACAGGTACGCGGCAGAACAGGCTTTGTCCGTCACGCTCAAAGATTTCATGCTCTGCAACTTCGATGAAAATATAAAGATCACCTGTCGGTCCACCGCGCATTCCGGCCTCGCCTTCGCCAGCAAGGCGAATACGGGTGCCGGTTTCAACACCAGCAGGAATGTTTACAGAAAGGGAACGATCTTTTTCTGTCCGGCCCGCACCGCCACATGCTTTGCACGGGTTCTTGATGATTTGGCCAATACCCGAGCAGGTGGGGCAGGTGCGTTCTACGGTAAAGAAGCCCTGTTGCGCACGGACTTTGCCCATGCCTGAACACGTTGGACAGGTTGCGGGTTCGGCCCCGGCGTCTGCACCAGTGCCAGTACATGTATCACAGTTAACAGATGTTGGGACGTTGATGGTTTTCTGGCTACCGGCAAAAGCTTCCTCAAGGGTCACGCGCAAGTTGTAGCGCAAGTCAGAGCCGCGGCTGGCGCGTGTACGCCCCCCCCCACCGCGCTGTCCGCCCATGAAGTCACCAAAGAGGTCATCAAACACATCGGAAAAGGCACTTGAGAAGTCACCGTTTCCACCACCAAAACCGCCACCTTGTCGGCCACCGCCCACACCGCCTTCAAAGGCTGCATGGCCATAACGGTCGTAAGCGGCTTTTTTCTCTGCGTCTTTCAGCACTTCGTAGGCTTCGTTCGCCTCTTTGAACATTGCCTCGGCGTTTGGATTATCAGCATTACGGTCTGGGTGTAGTTCTTTCGCTTTGGTGCGATAGCCCTTCTTGATCTCATCAGCGGATGCGCCTTTTGAGACCCCTAGAATTTCATAATAGTCACGTTTTGCCATGGGTGGTCTCCCCCTTTGGAACGTAAAAGCCAGCCCACCCGTCTTACAGGGATGCGGGCTGGCTTCATTGGTTCCTTAGCGCGGATTAGGCGCGTTTGTCGTCGTCCAGATCTTCGAAGTCAGCGTCTAAGATATCATCATCAACACCGGCGTTGCCATCTTCTGGTGCGGCTTCCTCACCAGCGGCTTCTTCTTGCGCTGATTTATAGATCGCTTCACCAAGCTTCATCGCAGCTTCAGTTACGTTCTGGATGCCGCCTTTGATCTTACCAGCGTCTTCTGTTTCCAGATCATCTTTGAGTGCGGCAATCGCCAACTCAATCGCTTCGATCGTTGTTGGGTCCACTTTGTCCGCGTGCTCTTCCATGGACTTTTCAGTCGAGTGGACGAGGCTCTCGGCTTGGTTCTTGGCTTCAACAAGTTCCTTGCGATCTTTATCTGCTTCGGCGTTATCCTCAGCATCTTTGACCATTTTTTCGATGTCTTCATCAGACAAGCCACCAGAAGCCTGGATTGTGATCTTCTGCTCTTTACCGGTACCTTTGTCAGCCGCGCCTACGGACACGATGCCGTTGGCGTCGATGTCGAAGGTCACTTCGATTTGCGGCATGCCGCGCGGTGCGGGTGGAATATCCTCGAGGTTGAACTGACCGAGGATTTTGTTGTCCGCAGCCATCTCACGCTCGCCTTGGAATACGCGGATTGTCACGGCATTCTGGTTGTCTTCAGCTGTTGAGAAGGTTTGCGACTTCTTAGTTGGGATCGTTGTGTTGCGGTCGATAAGACGTGTGAACACCCCACCAAGGGTCTCAATACCAAGCGAAAGCGGCGTCACGTCAAGCAGAACAACGTCTTTAACATCACCTTGTAGAACACCGGCTTGAATTGCTGCACCCATGGCAACAACTTCATCTGGGTTCACGCCTTTGTTCGGCTCTTTACCGAAGAATTTTGTCACTTCTTCGATGACCTTTGGCATACGTGTCATACCACCAACAAGGACAACCTCGTCGATGTCACCAACAGACAAACCTGCGTCTTTCAGGGCCGCTTGGCATGGCTTGATTGACGCTTTGATCAGGTCGCCAACAAGGCTTTCCAGTTTCGCGCGCGTCAGTTTAACAACCAAGTGAAGCGGCTGGCCTGTTTTGCCGTCCATTGAGATGAAGGGCTGGTTGATTTCAGTTTGGTTTGCAGAAGAAAGCTCAATTTTTGCTTTTTCAGCAGCTTCTTTCAAACGCTGAAGCGCCATCTTGTCTTGGGTCAGGTCGACGCCATTTGCTTTTTTGAACTCATCTGCGAGGTAGTTCACGATGCGCATGTCGAAGTCTTCACCACCAAGGAACGTGTCACCGTTGGTTGATTTCACTTCAAACAAACCGTCATCAATCTCAAGGATCGTTACATCGAATGTACCGCCACCAAGGTCATAAACCGCGATGGTTTGTGTCTCTTTTTTATCCAAGCCATAGGCCAAGGCCGCTGCTGTTGGCTCGTTTATGATACGCAGAACTTCGAGACCAGCGATTTTGCCGGCGTCTTTTGTTGCCTGACGTTGTGCATCGTTGAAGTACGCAGGAACGGTAATGACCGCCTGTGTTATATCTTCGCCAAGGTACGATTCAGCAGTTTCTTTCATCTTTTGCAGAATGAACGCTGAAATCTGTGAAGGGCTGTATTTTTCGTCTTGGGCTTGGACCCAAGCGTCTCCGTTGCCGCCATTGATAACAGCGAAAGGCATGTTCTTTTTGTCTTTTGCCAGATGCTCATCATCAGCGCGGCGGCCGATAAGACGCTTAACACCGAAAACAGTGTTCTCTGGGTTTGTGACTGCTTGGCGTTTTGCAGGCTGGCCTACAAGACGCTCGTCGTCTGTAAATGCAACGATTGATGGGGTCGTGCGCGCGCCTTCCGCATTTTCAATAACACGGGGCTGCGAACCATCCATGATGGCGACGCAGGAGTTTGTTGTCCCAAGGTCAATACCAATAACTTTAGCCATGAATTGTCATCCTCTTTTTCCGGCGATGTCGTGAGGCGCGGACCCTATGTCCGGCATCCAAGCCTCAATCCCAAGGTGAAGGGCGTCCACAGAGGGACAACCCAGTTCGCAGCGTATATAGGGAGGGGTGTAGGGCGCTGCAAGCGGCGCACCTTGGATAAATGCACCGAAATTTGAAGGAAAGTGATAATGCGACCCACTTTAAGCATTCGGGGCTTTCATATCTATAAAACTGCATTGGATATTGGCGCACAGCGGCAGTTGGTCGATGCAGTCCGAGGCATCGTTAAGGCGGCACCACTGATGAGGCCACAAACGCCATCCGGTCGTCAGATGTCGGTCAGAATGACTTCGGCGGGACGTGTTGGGTGGACCGCAACTGCTTCGGGTTATCAGTATGCAACGTGTCATCCTTCTGGCGTGGCTTGGCCCGCCATTCCGCGCGAAATCCTTGATGTGTGGAGCAGTGTCACACGCGACGCGCCGTTGCCTGACAGTTGCTTGATCAATTTTTATGATGAGGCAGCCCGTATGGGGTTGCACCGCGATCATGATGAGGCTGATTTTCAGTGGCCCGTTGTTTCCATCTCTCTGGGAGATGAGGGCTTGCTGCGTGTTGGCGGCCTTGAGCGTGGGGGAAATACGGGAAGCATCTGGCTGCAATCAGGGGATATTGTTGTGATGGGCGGACAGGCCCGTCTTGCGTATCACGGTATTGACCGCATCAAAGGCGGTTCCTCATGGCTTTTGCCCAACGGCGGTCGGCTTAACCTGACGCTCCGTGTCGCAACTTAAGCTGACTTATTGTCGCGCGCTCCAGCTGACGGAGGCGTGTTTGCGGGTGTAAAACTCGCCCATCAGACCAATCATTAGGAATATGACCGTGATAAGGGCCGCATATTCCCAGTCTGTGTAGCGCGGGTTGCAGTTCACAAACACAAAGCCACGGGCCTGGTCGATTGTGTGAAAGAGTGGATTCCAATCGAACATCGCCAAAATATAGCTTGGCAGCGTATTGGCTACGAACATCTTGCCTGAGGCAATCATATTGGCGCGGCTGTACACTTGGGTGAAGATGCCAACAACAGCTGGCATCCATGGTTTCAGGGCCAACAGAACCATCCCAATTGCAACGCCGCTGGCCCAAGATAAAAGCAGCATGCCAAGCGCGCCCATTGGGTCTTCGATGACGACTGGTGTGAAGATTACGTGATAGCCAAACAGAACCAAAAATAGCGATAGCAATTGAATATAAAGAGATCCTAGCGCCGAGGAGCATATGGCGATTGCTGTGGTCATGAGGGCATGCTTCATCATTGCTGATGCCGGACCTTCTGAACTGACAACTGCGCTAAGGGCTTTGGTATGGCACAGGAACAAAAAGATGCCCGACATGATGTACAGCAAGAAATCACCACGCAATGTTGCGCCGCGCAGGCCTAGTACGGAAAACATAACGTAGAATGCCGCGACAAAGATGATTGTCTGCAGCATGTTGGTAAGCAACGCCAAGAAAGCATTGCCATGACTTTTGCGGACGTCACGGACGATCCCATGGTAGATCAACTCAAGTAGACCAACGGCTTTTCGGCGCCTGGTAGGCCGTGCTTCAAAACTAAACATTTACTATCCTGCTCAACGCGCGGCCCATTGGTTTCACAGAAATCTTGCTGTTTCATTACCAGAGTCGCATAAGCCTTACAAAAGACCATACGCTTTTTCGCTAATTTATCAACGATTTCGACATCGGGAGTAACAGTTTTGTATTTCTCAAAGATGGAAGCGGTGTTCCGCGAGTTGGCTTTGCGCGCTGGTGATGTGATTATGGAAATCTATGAAGCGGATGATTTTGACATCAAAATCAAGTCAGACGATAGCCCTGTAACGGCCGCTGATGAGGCCGCGGATGTGCTTATCTCTGCGGGTTTGCGAGCAGCTTTTCCTGATGTGCTTTTGGTGACAGAGGAGCAGTCTGCCTCTCATACGCAAACGGCGGATACGTTCATTATTGTTGATCCCCTTGATGGTACTAAAGAGTTCATCAACCGGCGTGGTGATTTTACAGTGAACATTGCGTTTGTTGAAAACGGCGTGCCGACACGTGGCGTTGTTTACGCGCCTGCCCGTGAGCGGTTGTTTTACACAAATGCGTCGGGTGAAAGTGTTGAAGAGGCCGGGCCTTTTGCAAAAGATAAAGTGGGTCCGCAGCCGAAGATCGCTGTGTCATCTCCTGATAATACAGCCCTGCTTGTTGTTGCCTCAAAGTCTCACCGCGATCAGGCGACAGATGATTACATCAATAAATATGCGGTCAGCGATATGAAAAGCGCGGGATCGTCGCTGAAGTTTTGTCTGATTGCGACGGGTGAGGCTGATATCTACCCGCGTCTGGGTCGTACGATGGAATGGGATACGGCAGCTGGCCATGCGGTACTGAATGGTGCGGGTGGTGAGGTTATTCGTTTTGACGATCATGCGCCGCTCAAATACGGCAAAAGTGATTATGCAAACCCGTTCTTTATTGCCCACGCACCGGGCGTTGATCTTAAGCGAGGCTAGATATGTCCGTTCTCATCGTAATTCCTGCACGGTTCGCCAGCACACGTTACCCTGGCAAGCCACTCGTTGAACTTACCGGCGCTGACGGCACGAAGCGCAGTTTGATTGAGCGCTCTTGGCGGGCCGCGATGGCCGTGAAGGGTGCGGATAAAGTTGTTGTCGCTACGGATGACGACCGTATTCGCCAAGCGGCAGAGAGTTTTGGTGCCGAGGTCGTGATGACGTCAGAGAGCTGTGCCAACGGCACAGAGCGTTGCGCGCAAGCCTATGCGAACCTTGGTGCGGACCACGATATTGTGGTGAATCTTCAAGGTGATGCACCGCTCACGCCGCCATGGTTTGTTGAGGCGTTGATTGAGGGGCTGAAAAATTCGCCATCTGCTGATGTGGCCACGCCGGTTTTGCGGTGTGATGGCGAGACGCTGAACAGCCTTTTGAACGACCGCAAGCACGGTCGCGTTGGTGGGACAACGGCTGTGTTCGGCACTGATAATAATGCGCTCTATTTCAGCAAAGAAGTTATCCCGTTCGTCGCACAAAACTTTGATGCACAAGATGCCACGCCTGTATTTCATCACGTCGGTGTTTATGCGTATCGGCCTGCGGCGTTGATGGCCTATCCCACATGGGCTTCTGGTCCGCTGGAAGGGCTTGAGGGTCTTGAGCAGCTTCGGTTCTTGGAGCGTGCACGCCCCATGATGTGTGTTGAGGTTGAGGCCCATGGCGCAAAGTTCTGGGAGCTCAATAATCCAGAAGACGTGCCTTTGATTGAAAAGATGCTGCGCGATATGGGTCAAGCCTGATTACAATGGCATAGCTGTGTTTAGTCTCCCCACTGTCGGGGAAATGTATTTTGGTCCATATATTTGCCTTACTGGTGACATATTCGGGCAGGAGCCTGTGCGCATGTAATATGCAGGGCCCGACAGATGCGAAAAAAAGTAACAAAAGCTATTTTCCCCGTGGCGGGTTTGGGCGCGCAGTTTTTGCCTGCGACTAAATCAGTGCCAAAAGAGATTATGACATTGGTTGACCAGCCGCTGATCCAATATGCCATCGATGAAGCGCGTGCGGCAGGCATTAAAGAATTCATCTTTGTAACGTCTCGCGGCGAAGGAGCGCTTGAGGATTACTTTGATCATGCCCCAACCCTTAAACAAGAGCTTCGCAAAAAGGGCAAAGATGAGCTTCTTGAGGTCCTGAAAAATGCCAACATGGATAGTGGGGCAATCGCCTACATTCGCCAACACAAGGCCCTCGGTTTGGGGCACGCGGTGGGGTGCGCGCGTAGGTTTATCGCCAATGAGCCTTTTGCTGTTATTCTACCTGACGATGTTATCGCGGCGGATAAGCCGTGTCTTCAACAGATGGTAGAGGCGTACGAGGAAACAGGCGGCTCGATGGTGGCTGCGATGGAGGTCCCCAAAAAGAAATCAAGCAGCTACGGCATGCTTGATGTCCAAGAAGACCTTGGGTCGATGGTGTCGGTTAAAGGTATGGTTGAGAAGCCTTTGGTTGATGATGCGCCGTCGCACCTAGCTGTGATTGGTCGCTACATCCTTTCGCCAAAGGCGCTGCAAAACCTCAGTCAGCTCAAATCTGGCGCGGGCGGTGAAATACAGCTGACTGACGCGATCGCGAAAGAGATTGAAAACGAGCGGGGCGTTTATGGTTACCGCTTCCAAGGCCAGCGGTTTGATTGCGGATCAAAAGCGGGCTTTCTGCAGGCAACTGTCTCGTTTGGCTTGGGTCGCGATGATCTCCGCGATGAGCTTTTGGACTACCTTCAGCAGATGGTTGGCCAACAACAAGCTGCACAGTGATTTGGTGTAGCTGACGTTTCGGGTCTTGGCATGCTAACGCGTCTCATTGGTGCTTATAAATTGCGGTGGAAGCGCCGCCGGTATTTGTGGCGCGCATTGCGTAAGCGGGATCAGCTCGCGCTGGTCAGCGATAAGACTGCAAATATCACTCCGAGTAGTGTTTTGTGCTTTGTGTGCGTGCGCAATGAACGGACGCGCCTGCCATACTTTTTGAACACTACCGCAGATTGGGCGTACAGCATTTTTGGTGGTGGATAACGGCTCAACTGACGGCAGCTCCGAACTGCTTCACGGCGCGCCTGATGTGTCTGTTTGGCGCACCAATCATAGCTATCGGTTGTCGCGATTTGGGATGGATTGGCTGACGTGGTTGATGGTTGTTTACGGCTACGACCGGTGGTGCCTGACGGTAGATGCCGATGAGTTGCTCGTATACGAGCAGAGCACTACTCAAGATCTCAGGGCTCTGTCTAAGGTTCTTGATGCGGCGGGTGAAACTTCCTTTGGGGCGCTCATGTTAGACATGTATACTAAAGGGCCACTTGGTCGGCAGACATATAAAGCGGGTGATGATCCGATCGACGTCTTAGGCTGGTTCGACCCTGATGGGTACCGAGTGGGCTTCTTAAAGTTTTTGGAGTTCATTAAGGCAAACCTTGAGGGCAAAACGAGTATCCGCGTTGATCCAAACTGGGCAAGTCAATCAAGCATCCTTCAGGGGTTTAGCGCGTTTATGAGCCCTGATATGGTTATCCGAGAGGCTGAGCTTTCTGAGGGGCTTGCTTACCTTTTGGCACAGGTCAAAAGCGCGTGTCCCGCGTTAACGCAGTCTGACACGAGTGCTGAGTTTGAATTAGTAGAAATCTACGATGCTGAAGTCGAACGCGCGTGCCGAGAGGCGTACCAGCGCGACTATATGGCGTTTGGTTTCTCAGTTTGGGAAAACTAGGCTGCTTTTGAGATATTTTGAGCAGTCAAAACGGCATATAGCGTTGATGGGTCGCTATTTGCGCGAAGTTTCTCGCAGATCGCTTCATCGCGCAATGTCCGGGATACCAGAGCCAGCGCTTTAAGGTGGGAAACACCGCTATCACGGGGTGCAAACAGCGCAAACACAAGATCGACAGGCTGGCGATCAACCGCCCCAAAATCTACGGGGCGTTCAAGGCGCAGAAATACGCCTTTTACGGTGTCAATATCATCAAGCCGCGCGTGGGGTAGGGCAACACCGTGCCCTACGCCCGTTGGCCCGAGTGCTTCGCGCTCCATAAGGGCCTCAATCAGTCGCGGACCTTGAAGGTCGTAGCACGCATTCGCGATGTCACCCACATCGTGGAGCAGTCGTTTTTTGCTACTGACGTTGCCCAAGACGCGGACAGCGTTTGGTGTAAGGATATTGCTTAGGTTCATTGTACTACTCTTTTCGGCTGATGTGCCGATGCCCTGTTACGTTTTGGGCTCGATCCACCCAACATTACCATCGTCGCGTTTGTAGACGACCCCAAACGCACTGTTACTCTCGTTCCGGAAAATCACCACTGGCGCTCCGGAAATCTCCATCTGCATAACCGCTTCACCGACTGACATTTTTGAAACTTTGGTTTCAACTTCGGCAATAATCATAGGCTGCAACGTTTCCGGTTCACTATCGTCAACGCCCTCACTCGCCGCGAGGATATAAGAGGAAGCCCCCAATTGTTCAACCGGTTCTTTCCGCTTGCTATGGTGGTCCTTCAAGCGCCGTTTGTAGCGCCGTAACTGCTTTTCCATTTTCTCAGCACATTCATCGAATGCCGCATAGATTTCGGTCGCATGAGCCTTTGCCTGCGCGGTCAGTCCGGTTGAAAGGTGGATGGTCGCTTCACAGACGTGTTCATGACCGCTTTTTGAAAAAACCACATTGGCGTCCGTCGGTCGTTCTGCGTATTTCTCAACGATGTCATTAAGTTCGCTTTTGACATGTGTTTGAAGTGCGTCGCCGATGTCGATTTGCTTGCCAGTGATTTGATATCGCATGAAGTCTCCAGTGTTATTTGAACCGTTTCCGCCCAACATGGCCTGACGCATGAATGTAAAGAAATGGTAACTTTTGGCTGAATGAAAGGGCGCGGTAACAACCGAGTATCAGGCTAAAAAAGATGGTTCTGGCCACTTTCATTAGTCCTATTTGGCGCTGGATCAGTGCGTTCTGTCAAGTGAGATTGCGCGCTGGCTACGAAATGTGAAAATTTTGGCCGAGGTAAACTTGCTTCACTTTCTCATCCGCCACGACCTCTGCTGCGGTGCCACTCATCAAGATCGTTCCGCTGTGCATGATGTAAGCGCGATCAACAATTTCGAGAGTTTCCCGCACATTGTGATCGGTAATTAAAACGCCAATACCGCGTGTTTTAAGGTCTGAAACGAGGGTACGAATTTCAGCTACCGCAATGGGATCGACACCAGCAAATGGCTCATCCAGCAGCACATATTTGGGGTCAGCGGCAAGGCAGCGGGCAATCTCAACACGGCGTCGCTCGCCCCCCGAAAGTGCAAGTGCCGAGGCGCGGCGCAAATGCTCAATCGAGAATTCAGACAATAATTCATCAAGTCGTTTGCGTCGAATCGCGCGATCCGGCTCAGAAATTTCGAGGATTGCCCCGATGTTGTCTTCAACGCTCATTCCACGAAAAATGGACATTTCTTGGGGAAGGTAGCCGATACCCAGTTTGGCGCGGCGATACATTGGCAGGGTCGTTACGTCGCGGCCATCAATCGTCACTTTGCCACCTTCCGGCGTGACGAGGCCTGCGATTGAATAAAAGCAGGTTGATTTACCGCATCCGTTTGGCCCCAGCAGAGCCACAACTTCACCGCGCGCCAATGTCATGGATAGGTCACGAATGACGGTCCGTTTACGGTAGCTTTTACGTAGGTTGCTGACCCGTAGTCCCGCGGACCCTTCGGTTACTTTGAGGTCTGGCATCAGTTCTGCCCAGTGTTGAGGATTGTTTTCACGCGACCGCTCATACGTGCCGTACCAGTTGCAAGGTCAAGTGTCATACTTTCAGACGTCAGTGCATTTGGACCTTGGGTTACAAGGACGTTTCCACTCATTACGACTTCTTTGTTTGCAATTGAATAGTCGGCGCGCTCCGCTTCTGCCGCGTCATCACCGCTCACCAGCGTGACACCTCCGGTCGCTTCCAGGCGTTCAATTTTTTGGTCGCCCTCTGCATAGACAACCAAAACACGGCCTGCGGCAAGGCGTATCACACCTTGGCCAATCACGACGTTACCATCAAAAATGGCTGTACCGTTTTCTTGATTAACGCTGAACTGGTCGGCAGTAATCTCAAGTGCCGCATCTGGGTTGTTAGTAATTTTGCCAAACGCAACTTGTTGCGCTGTCGCTGAAACGCAGAAGGAAATAGAAAGAAAAGCGGCAATGATAAAGCGCAAAAACATGGGGTGCTCTCCAGAATTCATGGTTGGTATATCACTTGGACGCCGTTTTGGAAAACCAGAACATGACCGCCGGGGTTTTGCTGGATCAAAGTCATCTGACCGGCCGTGATCTGGCCAAGTGATGTGGTGGCTTCCACAGACCCATCGGTCACCAGCGTAGCTGTCTCAAGCGATGTTGTTACGGCGTCAGTTCGCACCACCACACCAGCTGAAGTAGTCACCTCAATACCTCCCGAAAGCCGCGCGGTTTGCGTTGATTCGTCCACGCTTGCTTGTGGCGCCGTTAGCGAGATGGTCATACCACTTTTGAGATCAATCCGCGCTGAAATGCCCTCAGACATGATGCTGTCGGGTTTGTCTGGATTTGGTGCGGCAAGTTTAGCGTTAAATTCAATAGCATCACCCTCAGCAGTGACCCCTGAATAGGTGGGTGCAGAAATGCGCTGATCCGCGACAATGTCATCTATCTCGATTTTGGCATAGGGTACGGTGCTTTGGGCATCAGTGGCGGGCCGTGCGACCAAAAACAGCAGCGACAGCAGAACAAGACCGACAATTGGCAGGGTAATTTTCAGCCAAACAACCAGTCGCGAATATCTGTTGTCCGCCCGAACCATCCTACCCTAGTCCGGCGCGCAAACAGTCATGTATGTGCAAAATCCCACAAGGTTGTGCTGGTCCATTTGGGTCAACTACGAACAGACATGTGATTTTGCGTTCATTCATCTGGCCAACCGCTTCCTCGGCAAGTGCATCTGGTGAGATGGTTTTCGGTGCAGCAGTCATCACATCGCCTGCAGTCAGGCCAAGAAGCCCATCCATGTGTCTGCGTAGGTCACCGTCCGTAATAATTCCCTTAAGGGTGCCGTTGTCATCGGTCACTCCCACCACGCCAAAGCCTTTTTGACTTATCGTAATGAGTACGTCCTGCATGGAGGTATTTGCCGTGGTCAGCGGCACCGCACTGCCCGAGTGCATCAGATCGCCAACTTTTGAAAGTAGCGCGCCGAGTTTCCCGCCAGGGTGGAAATCGCGGAAGTTGGCTGGCGTAAACTGACGGTGCTTCATCAGAACGACCGCAAGAGCATCGCCAAGAGCTAAGGTCATGGTTGTCGAAATCGTGGGAACAACGCCAGTACCACAGGCCTCGCCGAGTTGAGGTAAGACCAAAGCAACATCCGACTGTGTCAGTAGGGTGCTGTCAGCGCGGCTCGCCATGCCGATTAACGGAATATTGAAGCGCCTTGTGTGTGCAATCACATCGGCCAGTTCAGGGGTCTCACCTGAGTTTGACAAAAGCAAAACAACATCACCCTTCGCCAGCATGCCTAGGTCACCGTGGCTTGCCTCTGCGGGGTGTACGAATTGTGCAGGGGTGCCGGTACTTGCCAGTGTGGCCGCTATCTTGCGCGCAATATGACCAGATTTCCCCATCCCGCAAAGAATGACCCGACCTGTCGCGTCAAGCATCAACTTCGCCGCAGCCTCAAAACTATCCCCAAGCTGATTGGCAAGTGTCTCAAGGGCCCCGGATTCGGCACGGATGACATCTTGGCCAAGGATTTTGAAATCAGTCATGTTTAGTATCCGCTCAAATCAGGAGTGCGCGAAAATATCGCTGTCAGGCCAACCAGCCAAATCAAGTTGTGCACGTGTTGGCAGGAAGTCAAAGCACCGTTGTGCAAGTTCCATGCGGCCTTCGCGCTCAAGGCGGATGTTTAGCTCATCACGCAAGCGGTGCAGGTAAAGCACGTCACTTGCGGCGTATTCCAGCTGTGCGTCAGTAAGTTTTTTAGCACCCCAATCACTAGATTGTTGCTGCTTGCTGATGTCCACGCTCAACAGTTCTTGAAGCAGGTTTTTCAGGCCGTGCCGGTCGGTGTATGTGCGAATGAGGCGACTAGCGATTTTTGTGCAGTAAACCGGCGCGGTTAGGGCACCAAAGGCATTATCCATAGCCGCGATATCAAACCGGCCATAGTGAAACAGCTTGAGTACGTTTGGATCGGTCAACATGCGGCATAAATTTGGTGCCTCGGTTTGGCCCTTTGCTACCTGTACCAAATGTGCGTTTCCATCGCCGCCTGACATTTGGATAACACACAGTCGATCGCGGTTCGGATGTAGGCCCATCGTTTCGCAGTCAATTGCGACGACCGGACCCAAATCCAAGTCATCAGGGAGGTCATTTTGGTAGAGTGTGTTTGTCATATCCGGCCCTGCAATAGTGTTGCCCGCTGGCATATGCGCTTTGAGCGCTCAAGGAAAGAGCAGAGGCGTCTGAGGTGCCTATGTGCGTGGATTACCGCGCGGCTTATCTTTTGGTTTAGGCGTGCCAAGCAGTTCACGCAGACGCGTCTCAAATCGAGTAAGTATTGAGTTCTTTTCCCAACGCGTGAGCGCAATTAAACGCGCCTTTTTGCCCATTTTGCTGCGTAACTCTTTGTCGTTCAAAAGCTGTTCGATTGCGCGGGCAAATTTCGGCGCGTCACTGGGGGGCGTAGCAATTCCTGCGCCCTCGATCTCATCCGCGAGGCCGGTGCCACGTGCCGCAATGGCCACGATAGGGCGTCCTGATGCAAACATGTTAGTGAGTTTTGATGGCAGCAACAGGTCAGCTGCATCTGCAATTTGGGGCATCAGGTGAATATCTGCGATGCTCAGCAGGTCGGACAGACGCGGGCTTGTTTTAAAATAGCGGAACGGGGACGTTCTTGTCGTTCGGCGAGGCTATGAAGCCGCACTGCCTGTCTCAAGCTCGTTTCGTCTGACAGGACTGTTGGGTCCGTTATCTTACGGAAATGGATGAATCAAACCGTATTGCTGCTGTTTGGATCAAGAAGAAAACGACACGCGGGCCAAGAGTTTTTGATCCAAGGAAGCACATGTTTGATCCTCAACAACCTGCCGAGTTCTCGGGTGCGCCTCGGGAAGATATCGTGAGTTGGCTGGACACCATAAACCAGAGGGTCAACCTGCAGCGCAGTTAACCCAAGATCGCGTATGCGCCGCTCCTTGCTGAGATGCCGGTCCGATGAGCGGGGGCGCATTTTTACAAAACCTTCATTTGGATTTGGTCCATACTTCAATTATTCATGAAGTATGGATAAATTAATCCCCGACCGTCTCTCAACGCTTGGCCATCCGCAACGGCTCGCGGTGTTCCGGCTGCTGATGCGGCGCTATCCTGATCGGGTTCCTGCGACGGAACTCGCCAATGCGCTCGGCCTTAAGCCCAATACGCTTTCCATCTATGTGTCCTCATTGATGCAAACCGGCCTGATCAGCCAAGAGCGGGTCGGCACGTCGCTGCGCTACCGGGTGGATATAGAGGAGACGCAAGCGACAATTGGGTTCCTTCTTCAAGACTGTTGTCGGGGGCGACCCGAAATTTGTTCTCCTTTCCCGAATGATGCCAGGCATAAGGCGCCAGAAATGACCGACCAAAAATTCAATGTCTTGTTCATCTGCACTGGCAATTCTGCCCGGTCGATCTTTGCCGAAGCCATCCTGCGCGACCTCGCGCCGGATCGGTTCAATGTCTATTCCGCAGGCACCAAGCCGAAATCAGAGCTTAACCTCTTTGCCTTGGAGGTTTTGCGGCACAACGGCCATGACGTGTCAGTATTGCGGGCCAAGACCATCGGGGAGTTTCAAGGCGAAGGTGCTCCTGCTCTTGATTTTGTGTTTACCGTTTGTGATCAGGCGGCCAACGAAGAATGTCCCGCATGGCAGGGTCAGACTATAAGCGCCCACTGGGGCCTGCCTGATCCCGTCAAAGTTCAGGGCACGCACGCAGAAAAGAGCCTCGCATTCCGTCAGACCTACGGCGCATTGCGCAACCGCATGATGGGGTTTACCGCCCTGCCGTTTGCATCGCTTGATCGAATTTCCCTACAAAAGGCCGTGGATGATCTCGGCCAAATCAAAGACAAAGGATAACCTGATGACCGTTTACGCCCTGAACGGCCTTGGCCGCATCGGCAAATTTGCCTTGAAACCCCTGTTGGCACGCGGGGCGAAGATTGCTTGGATTAATGACGCAGTGGGTGATCCTGAGATGCACGCCCATCTGCTGGAGTTTGATACGGTGCATGGGCGCTGGGACGCCGAGTTTGCCCATGACGCGGACAGTGTGACCATCGACGGCACGCGCCTGCCGTTCATTGGCACCCGCGACATTGCCGATCTGCCGCTGGACGGTGTCGATGTGGTGATCGATTGCACAGGCGTATTCAAGACCGAAGCCAAGATCGCACCTTATTTTGACGCAGGCGTTAAAAAGGTCGTCGTGTCCGCTCCGGTCAAGGACGGCGATGCGGCCAATATCGTCTACGGCGTGAACGACGACATCTATGATCCGACGCGCCACAACATCGTCACGGCGGCCAGTTGCACGACGAACTGTCTTGCTCCGGTTGTGAAGGTGATCCATGAGAACCTGAAGATTAAACATGGATCAATCACCACGATCCACGATGTGACGAACACGCAGACTATTGTGGACCGCCCCGCCAAAGACTTGCGGCGTGCGCGCTCGGCGCTCAATTCGTTGATCCCGACGACGACGGGTAGTGCGACGGCGATCACGCTGATCTACCCTGAGCTTAAGGGGCGGTTGAACGGCCACGCCGTGCGGGTGCCACTGCTGAATGCCTCACTGACCGATTGTGTGTTCGAGGTGGAACGCGAAACAACCGTTGAAGAGGTTAACGCTCTTTTCAAAGCCGCGTCCGAGACCGAGTTGGACGGTATTCTTGGCTATGAAGAACGCCCGCTGGTGTCGACGGATTATACCAATGATGAACGCTCGAGTATCGTGGATGCGCCTTCCACTATGGTTATCAATGGCACGCAGGTCAAAATTTACGCTTGGTATGACAATGAGATGGGCTACGCGCACCGATTGGTCGATATAGCGTTCATGGTCGGGGACAGACTGTGACGACCGCGCGGCCCGAAGGCCTGTCGGCCTACGTCGCCGTCACAGCCGCCTATTGGGCTTTCATGCTGACGGA